>NZ_JBHXQY010000016.1:0-81445 GCF_042716955.1 Nocardiopsis sp. NPDC058631
TCCCCGTCCGGGAGGGGACGGCCACGCGGGTTCAGTGGTGTCCTCCGTGGTCGGTGACGGGGCCGCTGTCGGCCGTCCTTGGCTGCACGGGTGCGGTGACGTCGAGTCCGCGCCCACCGGCGAAGGTGAGCGCGACGGCGACCTCGTCCCCCGCCTCCAGGGGTTCGGGCAGGTCGTTGACCATGATGTGGTAGCCGCCGTCGACCAAAGCGGTGGAGCCTCCCGCCGCCACCGGGATCTCGTCCACGACGCGCATACGGGAGGCGCCGGAGCCGGTGGCCTCGGTACCGCACAGGTCGGCGCCGGGCGAGGCCCCGGTCGAGACGCCGGTGATGGCGGTGTCCTCGTCGGCGGCGTTGTGGACCTCCAGGTAGAGGACGGCGATCTCGGGGTTGGCGGGTTCGGGCACCCACGCGCCGGTGATCTCCAGGTCACCGTCCGCGGCCCGGCCCCGGGGCCCCGCGGTGGCGGCGTCCGCGGTCCCGTCCGGGGGTGCGTCCCCCGTTCCGCAGGCCGTGACGAGGAGCAGTGCGGTCAGTGCGGCGGGAGCGGCGGCCCGTGACAGGGCCGCGGCCCCGAGGCGTTGGAGCGGCATGGTGTTCGCGGCTTCCTCGTGGTGGTGTTCGTGCGGTCGTGCGGGTGGGGTGCGCACCCCTCCTCGGGGTCGTCCGGGGGCCCTCCCGGGTTCCCGGGAGGCGCGTTCTCACCCCGGAAAGAGGTCGTGCGCGGCCCAGGGGTCGCCGTCGCGCACCGGGGGCACCGCGAACAGGGCGCTCCCCTCGTGGCGGACGAACGGGTGGAGGGCGTCGCCGCCCTCGTCCAGGGCCCGCTGCACCGGGGTGAAGCCGGTTCTGGGATCGGCCTGCCAGGCGGTGAAGACCAGGCCCGCCTGGCGGCGTCCTGCGGTGTCCCAGCCCAGGTCGTAGTTGAAGCCCCTGCGCAGCATCCGTGCGCCGAGGGTGTTGCCGGGGGCGGCGAGCCGGATGTGGGCGTCGCGGGGGATCACGGGGGCGCCGTCCTCCCCCGTGGCGGCCAGGTCGGGGCGGTCGTCCTCGGCAACACCGCCCAGCGGCGCACCGGAGGAGAGACGGCGGCCGATGACGGCCTCCCGGTCCGCGGGGTCGAGGGAGTACCAGTCGTCGAGGAGCATGCGGATGCGGCGCACGACGAGGTAGGTGCCGCCGTCCATCCACGCCAGGGAGGGTTCGGGGTGCGCGGCCAGGACCTGCGGGCCGAACAGCGGATCGGAGGCGTGCGGGTTGACGGTGCCGTCGATCTGCCCCATCAGGTTGCGCGGTGTGGCGGCCGGGTCGTCCGCGGCCGCGGCGGAGCGCTGGAACCCGGACAGGGACCAGCGGGGCCGCACGTCGCCCGCGACGGCGCCGACCAGGTGTCCGACGGCGGAGGAGACGACGACCGGGTCCTCCGCCCCGACGTGGAGCAGCAGGTCCCCGCCGCACCAGCCGGGTTCCAGGCGGTCGGTCGCGAAGGCGGGGATCTCCTCCATGTGCGGGGGGATCCGGTCCCCGGCCCCGGCCCTGTCCAGGAGTGGGGCTCCCAGCCCGAGGGTGATGCCCAGCGAGGCCGGGAACAGCCCCTGGGTGGGAGCCCCCTCGACCCGGGTGTGGAGGCCGTGCTCGTGGAGGGCTCCGATCTCCCGGCTCCATGTCCGGAGCACCCGGCGCGCGGCCTCGCGCGTTCGCCCTCCCGCCTCCGCCCGCAGGTCCACGGCGACCATCTGGACCTGGGAGGGCGTGGGTGACAGGAGCGCGGGGGGCATGCCGTCGCGGTCCCCCGCCCGGGAACGGGCGGGGGCGAGGGCGTGCCCGTGTTCCTGTCCGAGCCGGTGCTCGGCGACGGCGTGACCGGCGCCCGCTCCGGCGGCGAGCCCGGCGAGCCCGGCCGCGCCGGTGGCTGTCAGCAGGTTCCGGCGGGAGGGGCCGTGGGGCTGGTCGGTCCGGCGTCTCACAGGAGGGTCTCCGCGAGCACCGGGAGCAGGGCGGCGATCTGGTCGGCCTCGGCGCCCTCGTCGAACATGCCGGCCGCCTCGCCCCCGGGCAGGAGGACGACGACGCGGCCGCCGTGGGTGACCAGGTACTGGCCCTCGGTCTCCTCCGGGGGGTCGATGGCGATGCCGTAGTCCCGAGCTGCCTCGACCGTCGCGTCGACGTCCCCCCGGATCCCGTGGAAGGAGGGGTCGAACCGGTCGAGCCAGGACCGCAGCTGCTCGCCGGTGTCGCGGGCCGGGT
The DNA here is from genome assembly GCF_042716955.1 of Nocardiopsis sp. NPDC058631. Classification (NCBI taxonomy): domain Bacteria; kingdom Bacillati; phylum Actinomycetota; class Actinomycetes; order Streptosporangiales; family Nocardiopsidaceae; genus Nocardiopsis; species Nocardiopsis sp. NPDC058631. The sequence goes on from NZ_JBHXQY010000016.1 coordinate 2,250, forward strand.
CGGTGCTCACCATCACGACGTCGTAGGCGTCGGCCGCGTCTGCGGCCCGGTCGAGGGCCAGGTCGACCTCAGCCATCGTCATCGGGCACACGTCGGGGCAACTGGTGTAGCCGAAGAAGAGCAGGGTCAGCCGGTCGCCGGCGACGTCGGTGAAACCCCAGGGTTCGCCGTCGAGGGTCGCCAGCTCGATCGCCGAGGCGGCCATGGGGTCGTCGGACAGGTCCATGTAGTAGTCGGCCTCCGTGACGGGGTCCGCGACGGAGCAGGCGGTGGCGAGGGCGAGGGCGGCGGCGCAGAGCGCGACGCCGGCGGGGGTGCTCGGGCGGGGTCGGGAAGGCATGGTTCTCGTTCTCGTGGTCGTGGCCCGGCCGCCGGTCGGCCGGGGGTGTGTGAGGGGGGCGGGGCGGTACGGGGACGCCGCACCGCCCCGGAACCGGATCAGGCCGCCTGGCGCAGCATGCGCACCAGGTCGCGTCGGCCGCGTGCCACACGGGAGCGCACCGTGCCGACGGGGGTTCCGATGGCCCGGGCCGCCTCCGCGTAGGGCATGCCGTGGATCTGGGTGAGCACGAAGGCCGTCCTGCGGTCCTCGGAAAGCTCCTCCAGCAGGTACAGCAGGGCGAGGTACTCGTCGAAGCGCCCCTGGTGGGCGGACATGTCCTCCTCGGCCCACTCCCCGACGGCGTCGTGGCGGGGGGTGCGGCTCCGGGCCCGGTAGCGGTCGGCCACGGTGTGGCGCGCCACGGAGAAGAGCCAGGCGCGCACCGGTGCACGTCCCGCGTAGTGGTCGAGGCCGCGCAGGGCACGCGAGAAGGTCTCCTGGGTCAGGTCGTCCACCCAGGACGGGTCCACCCGGCGGGCGATGAAGCGCACCACGTCGTCACGGGTCCGCGTGAAGAGGGCGTCCAGTGCGTCCCGCGCGCCCTCCTTCGCGCGCATCGCCAGTGCCGTCAGTTCGCCGTGTTCGCCGCCGGGGAGGCGGGGCCGGTCCGGTTCCGGCGGCCTGTCGCAGGGCACGGAGGAAGTGGCCTCACAGAGAGGAAGCATGTCTGTTCTTTCTGTCGCCGCACGCGCGGTCACCGGGACAGGGGTCGCCAGGACAGGGGTCGCCCAAGGACCGCGCGGTACTCGTGGGAGGGGGCGCTCGCTCGGGCGAGGCGCCCCGGAGGGGCTGGGGGCGGCCCGGAGGGCGCGCTCGGCCGTCCACCGGCACGGCGGGGCGGTGCCGCAACGGCGCGACCGGGGCGGGTCGGGGCACGTGCGGCCGTGACCTCACCCTGCGGAAGGCGTGGCGAACGCGGGTCTCAGGCGGGCGACAGGAGCGGAGGGCCGCGCAGGATGCGGGTGTGCCGCAGATACGGCAGGCGGATGCGGACGGGTGCGTCCGCGGCGCGCAGGGGTGCGACGACGGGGCCGCGGGGCGCGGGAAGTCCGCCCAGCAGCACCACCAGGGGGAAGAGGGCGAGGGCCATGAAGCGCAGGAAGGCGAACAGCGCCGTCTCCCCGCGGCGCAGCCACCAGGCGCTGGCGAGCGCGGAGACCACGTGCATCGCGATCATCGTCCACGCGGGCACGGCCGCCTGGACCACCACGTCACCGCCGTGCGAGGCGGGGTGCGGGTCTGCGAGCGAACCGACATAGCTGAACGCCACGTGCAGGGCGAACTGCCCCCAGAGCATCCACCCGGTGAGGGTGGCCCATCCCTGGCGCCGGTTCGTGGCCGCCCACGCCATGGCGAACACGAGGGCGGCCCCCGCCAGGAGGCCGGCGAACGGGACGTCGTGGCCGGAACTGAGCGCGTGCCCGTGCGCGGACAGGCTCGCGCACACCAGGGTGAACACCCCGGCGCGCAACGGGCGGCACGACTCGCTCTCGGACATCTCCCCGCCATCGTCCCACCACCGCGGGGGGCGATGACAGCGGGTCGGGGTCACCAGCCGGTGAGCAGCAGGTGGTTGGCCAGGAGGGCCGTGGCCCCCTGGGCGGCCAGCCATCCCCTGTGGTGGCGGTCCGGCAGGAGCGCGACGGCGGGGACGAGCCACAGCACGAACGGCAGCCAGATGCGCTCGGTCTCGCCCTTGCTCATCCCCGAGAGGGTGGCCACCGTGATCGCGCCGAGCGCGGCGGCCACGAGCAGGGCCGTCGTCGCTGTCTCCCCGGCCGGTTCCCGGCGCAGGCCGGCCGCGGCCCCGGGCAGGAGCGCCGGCATCCGGCGCAGGGCCGCCGCGGTCGCGGGTCCGACCGCCAGGCAGGCGACGGCCAGGTTCGCCCACACCCAGTACGCGTGGGGGCGGACCGCCGCCACCCCCTGGTAGTAGCGCTCCACGAGCAGGTGGTACCCCTCCCACCACAGGAAACCGGACGCGGTGAAGGCGGCGGCGACGGCCAGGGCTCCGGCCAGGGCGTAGGGGAGGGGGCGCGCGTTGCGCGCGCACAGGAGCACCGACACGGCGGGGATCGCGGCGAGGACCAGACCGTAGGACAGGTACACCGCCCACCCCAGGAGCAGGCCGGCCGCCAGGGCGGCGGTGCGCGGCGCACGGGCGCCGGGCGCCGCGCCCACGGCGAGCAGGGCCAGGCCCCACGCGGTGACCGCCGCGAAATAGCCGTCCGCGGACACGCCCACCCACACCGCGGCGGGCAGCAGCACGAGGAACGGGGCCACCCTGCGCGCCGACGCCTCGGCGCCGAGCGCGCGCATCGCGACCAGAACGGCTGCGGTGGCCGAACCGCCGGCGAGGACGCACCAGAGCCCGGCCCACCCCCCTCCGCCCAGGCCGGCCCGGTCCAGGGCGACGAACGTCAGGACCGCGCCCGGGGGGTGCCCCGCCACGTGTGTGGGCCAGTTGTCCGGCTGTCCGACCAGGATGTGGGCGGTGAACGTGCTCAGGGCGGCACCGGCGTCCGCGAAGCGGTCCACCGAGGACAGGTACTCGTGGGGCGACAGGAGGCGGTCGGCCATCCCGCGCCGCCAGCCGTCGACCAGGGCGAGCGCCGCGGTCCAGAGCGTGGACGCGGCCCAGGCGGCCCCCACCAGGGCGGGCCAGGGCAGGGCGCGCGCGACCGCGGGCCCGCAGGCCGCCACCGCCGCCGCCAGGGCGAGGGCCGGGACCGTGCCGGGGCCCGCGTGGGGGAGCCAGGACGCGTACAGCGGCGGCCAGTCCACGTGGAGGACGCCGCGGGTGCGCTCGATCCAGGTCCCGACGACGGCTGCGGCGGCGAAGAGGAGCACGGCCAGGGCGACGGCGCACAGGTCGGCGCGAAGACCTGTCCTGGCGGCGCCGGGTGTCTTCCGGTCGTTGCGGTGGAGTTCTGGCTGCGTCACGCCGTCACCGTAGGACACGCGCGCTCCCGTGGCGGGGTGCGCGGCGGTGTGTCGCCGGGGCCGGAAAAACGCTGGTCGCAGCGGTCCGGCGCGGACACACCGCAGGAAGGACGGTCCGTCCCCGCCGCTCCCGGTCGGCCTAGCATGACCGTGGGTCGACCCATCGGGCCGGGAGGCGAGAGACCACGTGGACGAGCAGGTCGGTGGTCCGCGCCGGGAACGTCCTTCGGACGGAGCGGACGGGGAACCGGGCCCCCTCCCCCGCCGGCCGGTCGGCAGGGTCCGCGCGCTCCTCCGGGCCGGTCCCCCCTTCGGCCCCACCCGTCCGGGGTTCTGGCGCAGTCCGCTGCGCGGACCGCGGCTGACGTCCCTGCTGGGGGCGGTCCTGCTCGTCGGTCTCCCGGTGCTCTTCCTCACCGGCCTGCTGTCCTATGCCGCCTACAACCCCGACCTGGGCTCCAACGACATGACACCCGACAAGGGGATCCTCGGGTTCTACCTGTTCCCCTGGCCGACCGACCCCCCGTGGCTCTACCGGCTGACCCAGGGCGTGCACGTCACCCTCGGCGTCATGCTGGTCCCCGTCGTGCTGGCCAAGCTCTGGTCGGTCGTGCCGCTCCTGTTCCACTGGCCCCCGGTCCGCTCCCCCGCACACGCGCTGGAGCGGCTCTCCCTCCTGTTCCTGGTGGGCGGCGCTCTGTTCGTCTTCGCCACCGGCATCCTCAACATCCAGTTGGAGTACGTCTTCCCCGGCTCCTTCTACCCCCTGCACCTCTACGGCTCCTGGGTGTTCGTCGCCGCCCTCGTCTCCCACATCGCCCTGAAGCTGCCGGCCATGGTGCGTGCGCTGCGCGGACACCGACCGCACCGGGGCCGGGGCGACGACGGCCTGGTCGCACCGGACCCCGCCCCGGAGACGGCCTCGCGCCGCGCCCTGCTGGGAGCGGTGGGACTGGGCTCGCTCGCGCTCCTGCTGACGACGGTCGGGCAGAGCCTGGGCGGACCGCTCCGGCGGACGGCGGTCCTCGCACCGCACGGCAGGCTGCCCGCGGGCGGGGCCGAGGGCTTCCCGGTGAACACCACGGCCGCCCGCGCGGGGATCACCGGCGCGGACACGGGCCCGGACTGGCGGCTGACGGTCCGGGGCGGGGGCCGCGAGGCCGTCCTCACCAGGGAGGATCTGCTCGCCCTGCCCCAGCACAGGTCGGCGCTGCCGATCGCGTGCGTGGAGGGGTGGTCGACGCCCGACCTCGACTGGGAGGGGGTCCGCCTGGCCGACCTCGCCGCCCTGGTCGGGGCCGCGGGGCCCCCGGGTGTCCTCGTGGAGTCGGCCCAGCGCTCGGGCGCCTTCAGCAGCGCGGCCCTGCGCGACAACCAGGTCGCGGACCCGCGGTCGCTCCTGGCGCTGCGGGTCAACGGGAAGGACCTGTCCCCCGACCACGGCTACCCCGCGAGGGTGATCGTGCCCGCGAACCCGGGTGTGCACAACACGAAGTGGGTTACCCGGCTCGGTTTCGGAGAGGTGTGACGGCCCTCCTGCGGCGCTGGTACGGCGCCTCGCCGTGGCACCTCCTGCTGATGGCGGGCGTGTTCGCCCTCGTCGCCTACGCGGGCGTGCGCCTGCTCGCCGGGGGCAGCCCGTGGGGCATCGCCGTGTGGTTCGCGGGCGGGGCCCTGCTGCACGACCTCGTCCTCGTCCCCGCCTACAGCCTGGTGGACCGCCTCCTCCTGTTGGTGTGCCTGGGCCGCCGCAGGCGAGCGGACGGCTCGTGGAGGAAGCCCGGCCGGGCGCGCGTGCTCCTCCTCGACCACGTGCGCGTCCCGGCGGTCGTCTCCGCCCTCCTGCTCCTGGTGTACCTCCCCCTGGTCGCGGGCCCCCCGGAGGCCTACGTCTCCAAGACGGGCCTGGCAGGGGAGCCGTTCGGACACCGGTGGCTGGCGGTCTGCGCGTTCCTGTTCGCCGGGTCGGCTGCTCTGGGCGCGGTCCGGTACGCGCGGGCCGCCCGGTCGGCGGCCGTGCGCTGAGTCCCGGCCGCAGGGGCGCCGCTCCCCTGCCCGGCCGCCGTTCAGCGCGGTGCGCGCAGCGCGGCGAAACGGCGTCCGTGCACGTGCCATGACTCCGTCCACGCCCATCCGGCCCCTTCGGCGCACCGACGCAGTGCGGGGAGCCCGACCCGCGCCCACGGAAACGGTGCTCCCGGATCCCCGCAGCCGTCGGTGACCTGCACCGACACGCGCTCGTGGACGTCCTGGGCCGCGGCCTCGACGATGAGCAGCCCTCCCGGCAGAACGAGTTCGCGTACCCGGGTGAGCAGGTCACCGGGCGCCCCGCCGATGCCGATGTTGCCGTCGAGCAGTAGCGCGGTGCACCAGCCGCCCTCCCCCGGCAGCGGGTCGAACACCGAGGAGCACACCGCCCGGCCGCCTCCCCGGACCGCTCGCGCCACCGCCACCGGGTTCGTGTCCACGCCCAGCACCCGGTGGCCGCGGGCGGTGAGCGTGGCGACCATGCGCCCGGGACCGCAACCGACGTCCAGGGTGCCGCCCTCGGAGCGGTCCAGCACGCTCTCGTCCGCGGCGTCGGTCCCCCCGCACCAGCGTTCGACCTCCAAGGGGAGCATCCACCCGTCCGACCGGCGCAGGAACAGGGGTCCGCGGCCGTTGGAGAGCGCCTGCGAGTAGGCGTCGCACAGCCACGGAGCCGTCCCGGCCTCGATCCCGGTCCCGGTGGCGCTCACCGCCGACACCCCGCACCCGCGCGCCGGACTGCCCTGGCGAAGCGGCTGTCCGGTACCAGTGAGGCCACGAGGGCGGCGTCGCGCGCGGTGTCGACGTCCGTGATCCTCTCCAGGTCGCCCACGCGCAGACCGGCGCGCACCAGCCGCCCGTACTGGATGCGGCCGGTGTGCTCCGTCGACATCGGGACGCCGCGCAGCAGGTCGGGGTCGGGGTCGGCCAGACCGAGCGCCCAGAAGCCGCCGTCCCGGCTGGGGCCGAACCACGCGTCGGCGCGGTCCCACGCGTCCGGGGCCAGGGCGGGGGCCAGGAGCTCCCGGCTCACCTGCGGGGTGTCCATCCCGATCAGCAGGGTGGGCCCCGAGCACGCGGCGAACGCGTGCGCGAGCCGTTCGTCCAGGCCCGCGCCGATCTGGGGCACCACCTCGAAGCCCGGGTCCGGGAGCCAGGGCCCGGGCGCGCCCTCCAGCACCAGGAGCCGTCTGCGGGCCGGGAGTGAGCACACCGTGTGCAGGGTGTCCGCCAGGGCCGCCTCGGCGAGCGCGGCGGCTTCCTCCGGCGTGTACTCCGGTGTCATCCGCGTCTTGACCAGGCCGGGGACGGGCTCCTTGGCGATCACCACCAGGGTGCAGGCTCCGGGCGGGAGGCCGGCGTCGCGGGGGCGGGTCACGGCGCCCCCTCCTCGGCGCGCACGCGGTGCCCGGCCGGGGGTTCGCGCAGCACCGCCGTCATGTCCCGCACGGCGGTCCAGGTACCGCGCCAGGTACCGGTCACCTTGGACGCCCCCGACCGGGGCAGGTAGGGGACGTCCACCTCCTCGATCCCCCACCCGGCGTCGGCGGCGCGCACGACCGTCTCCAACGGGTAGCCCGAGCGCCGGTCGGTCATCCCCAGTCCGACGAGGGAGGTCCGGCGGGCCGCTCTCATCGGGCCGATGTCGCGGACCTCCACCCCGCTGCGGGCACGCAGCATCCGCGCGACGACGGCGTTGCCGGCCCTCGCGTGCACCGGCCAGGTTCCACGGCGGACGGGGCGCCGCCGCCCCAGGACGAGGTCCGCCCCGCCGGTCCGGACCCGCTCCACCATCGGCGGGAGCAGTCCGGGGTCCAGCGAGGCGTCGCAGTCGCAGAAGCAGACGAACTCGGCGGTCGCGGCGGTCAGCCCGGCGTGGCACGCCGCCCCGAAGCCCCGGCGCGGTTCGGGGACGACGAGGGCTCCCAGGTCAGCGGCGATGGAGGCGGAGCCGTCGGTCGAGCCGTTGTCCACCACGATCGCCCTCCAACCCGGTGGTATCCGCTCCAGGACCCAGGGCAGGGCCGATGCCTCGTCCAGGCAGGGGAGCACCACGTCGACCGGCGGAGGTGGGCCGTGGCCCGTCGTGCGCGGGTTCCTTCCCGCCGGTTCGTCGTGTGCGCGGTCGTGTTCATGAGGTTCACCGATCATTGTGATCACGTTACGAATCGATGCGCTCACCGAACGCGAAGAGCGGTCGCGACACGCGGACGTGTCGGCGTCAGCTCGTGGCGGCACCGACCGATCCGCGCAGTCCCGCACGGGCGAACTCGGCCATCCCCTCGGCGAAGCCGACCCTCGGCCGCCACGGCAGCTCCTCCGTCAGCCGGCGGGAGGACGCCGTGATGTGGCGGACGTCGCCCAGCCGGTACTCGCCGGTGATCCGGGGCTCGGCGCCGCCGTACGCGTCCGCGAGTGCCCGTGCCATCTCGGCGATGGTGTGCGGCGTCCCGCTGGCGGTGTTGAAGGCGGACAGCTCCCCCCGGGCCCGGCCCCGCACCGCCTCCAGCGCCGCCACGTTGGCGCGGGCGACGTCGCCGACGTGCACGAAGTCGCGCCGTTGGCGACCGTCCTCGAACACGCGGGGCGCCTCGCCCCGGGCCAGGGCCGAGCGGAAGAAGGAGGCGACGCCCGCGTAGGGGGTGTCGCGCGGCATCCCCGGCCCGTAGACGTTGTGGTAGCGCAGCGACACCGCGCGCCCGCCGACGGCCCTGGCCCACGACGCGCACAGGTACTCCTGCGTCAGCTTCGTGGTGGCGTAGACGTTGCGGGGGTCGGTCGGCGCGTCCTCCCCGACCAGGCCGGGCGCGAGCGCGGCTCCGCAACGGGGGCACGGGGGGTCGAACACCCCGGCCCGCAGATCCGCCTCCGACCTCGGGCCGGGGCGCACGTCGCCGTGCTCGGGACAGGTGTACCGCCCCTCGCCGTAGACGACCATCGAACCGGCCATGACGATGTCGCGGACGCCGGCCCGGACCATGGCGGCCAGCAGGACCGCCGTGCCCAGGTCGTTGCAGCCCACGTAGTCGGGGGCGTCCAGGAAGTCGGCGGAGCCCAGTCCGACCATCGCCGCCTGGTGGCAGACCGCGTCCACCCCCCGCAGGGCCCGCTCGACGGCACCGCCGTCGCGGACGTCGGCCACGACGTCGACGGCCCCTGGTCCCGGTCCGGGGTGCGCCTGGGGCAGGTAGGCGTCGAGGGTCACCGCCTCGTGCCCGGCCAGGCGGAGTTCCTCCGCCACCCGTGACCCGATGAACCCGGCCCCACCTGTGACAAGTACGCGCATGGCCTCCAACCTACGTTCGGCCCCCGCACCACCGGCTGCTCCGCCACGCGCGGTGCGGGACTCGTGCGATCGACCGTCTCAGGCCGGACCGATGCGCCCACCCCGACCGGCGGTGTCGGCTGTCCCCATCCCGGCGCGCCGGCGGGCCGATCCGGCTCCCAGCGCGAGCGCTCCGGTGAGGAGCACGGGCACGAGCAGGCCCGTGCCGACCCCGCCCTGTTCGGAGAGCAGGCCGATCGCGGGCGCACCCACCAGGGGGCCCACGTAGCCGATCGCCGCGACCGTTCCCAGGTTCCTTCCGACGTGCCGGGGGTCGATCTCCGCCGCCGCACTGAAGAGCTGGGGCACCGCGCACGACAGGCCCAGGCCGATCAGGGCGAACCCGGCCAGGACCGTGGCGGGCGCGGGGAGGCCGAGCGCGAGGGCGAAACCGCAGGCCGCGGTGATCGCACCGTACCGGAGCAGGTTCACCCGGCCCAGCAGCAGGGCCAGCCGGTCCCCCAGGATGCGGCCGACGGTCATCATCACCGTGAACGACGCGAACACGGCAGCCGCCATCGCCCCGGACGCGCCCACGCTCTCCTGGGCGTAGAGGGCGCTCCAGTCCTGGACGGCGCTCTCGGAGAGCATGGCCGCCATGGTCATCGCGCCCAGGGCCAGGAGTACCGGGGAGAGCAGGGGCCTGCGGGGAGATCGGCCGCCACGGGCGGGAACGTCCGCGGTCGGAGGTGTGTACCGCACGAGCGCTCTCGCGGGGATCAGGGCCGCCAACGCCAGGAGCACGCCCATGGTCTGGAAGGTGGCGAGCGGCCCCAGGTCGGCGTGGGCGGTGACGACTCCGCAGAGGGCGCCGAAGGAGGCCCCCAGCGAGACGAAGGCGTGGAAGGAGGACAGCAGCGGGCGCCCGAGCGGCTGCTGGAGGAAGGCCGCGTGGGTGTTGACACTGATGTTGAGCAGGGAGTGGGCGGAACCGAGCACGAACAGGGCAACGGCCAGTTCGCGGGGCCCGGTGGCCGCTCCTGGCAGGGCCAGGCAGAGCGAGGAGGCGACCGCAGCCGGGGCGATGACGAACCGGGGCGCGCACCTGTCGAGCAGTGTCCCGCCCACGCGCGCCGTGATGATCGCCCCCACGCCCATGCACAGGAGCGCGAGGCCCAGTTCGTCGGCGCCGACACCGCTCTGCTCCTTGACCGCGGGGATGCGCGACGCCCACACGGGCAGCACGGCCCCGGTGAGGAAGAAGTACCCGGCCAGGGCGGATCGGGCATAAAGCGCCCTTTTTTCACTTGTACCACGTTCAGGGTTGGAATGGGCGGTGTCGGGTTTCACGGACACTCTCCAGGTTCTCTGGGGCTGATGGAATCGATCGTCTCCGACGGAGCAGGACATGGGTGACGGTGGCGACGAGGGGTGCATGCGGACACACAGCTGCCGGTCCGCGCTCTCCCTGCCAGACCCATGGTCGGCCGAAAACACGAGATTACAAGGGCCGCAACCCGAAGAGCAGTTATTCCCGGAGTTTATTTTGCAGATCTACAAATGGCTCAATTCAGATCTTTCACAATGTTGCACCACATGGGGAGATTATCCGAGATATTCTTTTTCTCGACAACAAAGGAGAACATCGGAAAGAATGACAATGACCAACAGGTCCCACTTGTCACCCTCTACGGCAGGGTGCATACGACGCACAGGGGGACATTTGATCGCGGGTCGCGAATATTTATTTCCCCTGTCCGAAGTTATCCGGGGGTTCCCCGCGCTGGGTGCGACACCACCGAAGCGGAGGGTGTGGTCTGGAGCACTCCGCACCGGAAGGCCCACCTGGAACACCAGGTGCGGTCCGTCCCATCCCCCTTGGAGCGAAGGCGTACACCGGGAGGGCGCCTTCGGCGACGTCGGACCGAAGGAATGGTCGGACCCGGCCCGCGAGCCCGGCACGGAATGCGCAATGGGCGGGCGGGAGCGGCCACGGCACCGCCCCGCGTGCGGGCGACCGCCGCTCCGGAACCGCCGCCGACCCGGTGCGGAAGCACGACCCGGCACCGCGGAGGAGATCGTGCGGCGGCACATCCCACACGGCCCGGGCCGCCGGGCGATGGGGCCTCGGAGCACCCGGACCGGCCGGAACGCCGGGCGGCGCGGTGGTAGGTTCCACTGGCCGGGAGACCGTGGTGCCCTCAGAAGCGAACCCGCCTCGCGCCCGTGTCCACCCCGCGGCCCGCCGAGGGCCGCTTCAGGAGAGGACCCCATGACCGACCGCGCCATCCCCACCGCCATCTCCGACCTGCCCTACGCCGAGGACCTGCGCCCCTTCAGCATGGAGCAGCTCCACCAGGACCCCCACGAGGCCGTCCACTTCGACGGCGACAGGTTCGAGGGGGTCCACCTCACCGGAGCCCGGTTCATCGAGAGCGCCTTCACCGCCACCCAGTGGAACGGCGGGAGCCTGCGCAGATGCAGGTTCACCGACGTGTGGTTGCACACCGTGCGCATGACGGGCACCGACACCGCCGAATGCACCTGGCTCGACAGCCACATCGTGGACAGCATGTTCGCCGGGACCGTGTCCTTCAACTCCGAGGTGCAGCGCGTGGTGTTCTCCTCCTGCAAGCTCAACGGGGTGAACTTCCGGGCCTCGCGTATGACCGACGTGGTCTTCGAGGACTGCGTCCTCACCGACGTGGACTTCGGTGAGGCGGCTCTGTCGCGGGTCGCCTTCCCCGGTTCCAGCCTCCGGGGCGTGCACCTGGCCAAGGCGAAGCTGCGCGAGGTGGACCTGCGCGGGGCGGTCGAGCTCGACCTGACCTCGGGTTTCGAGTCCTTGGCCGGCGCGGTCATCGGCCGGGCCCAGCTGATCACGCTCGCCCCCGCGCTGGCCGCCAGCTCGGGGATCACGGTCCAGGACGGGTAGGCGCCCCGCCGGGTACCGGCCTACCGCCGGGTCCTGGAGCGCCCCTCCCCGGCCCCGGGGTGTACTGGTCCGGAACGCCCAGCCCCGCCTACCGGGCCGACTCGGCCGCGTCGGCCCGCCCGGCGGGGGTGAGGGACATGGCGGTGTGCTCCTTCAGGCCTGTGGGGGGGGTTGGCGGGGTTCAGGGGCTCACCCGGAACTCCTTCTAGAGGCTGCGGGCGGTGATGTCGCCGTAGGAGGTGGTCGCGTGGATGTTCAGGCCGACGTCGGCGCCCTCGCTGTTCCTGAGCGCGTTGTGGATGCGGCCGCTGGGGGTTCCGGCGTCCAGGGAGGCCGACACCCCGGCGGCAACCGCGACCGTGATCCCACCGGACTCGGTGCGCAGCACGACCTCTCCGCGCACGGCCTCGGAGATGTCGATGTCGCCCTTCTGGACGCTGATGTCCGCGGGGCCGCCCAGACGGCCGACCGAGACGTCGCCGGCCAGGACGGTCAGGCGGGCCTCCGCGGTCTCGTCGAGTTCGACCGTGGCCTGGCCGCCCTCGAAGACGACCTCGCCCAGGCGGCCCACTCCCCGGAACTCGGCGCTGGCCGCCTTGGCCTCGACGCGGGAGCCCAGGGGCAGCTGGACGGTGACCTCGACGGCTCCGGTGGGGCCCAGGAGCTGGTTCTTCGCCGAGGTCACGATACGCAGGACGCCGTCGCCGTACTCGACCCCGGTCTGCTCCGCGGTCTTGACGTCGCGGCCCTTCGCAGCGTCCGCGGGCAGGACCTCGACCGTGGTGTCGGTGCGGTCGGCGGCGACGAACCTGATGCGTCCCGCCGGGATGTCGAGGACGGCCGAGACCGGGGCGGGGGTGTCGAACTTTTGCATCGCGCTCTCCTTCTTCTGCAGCGCGCCCCTTCGGCCCGCTGTTTCTTATATTGGAAAAGCTACGTTGCATTCGTAGTTAAAGCAACATCCTGTTCACGCAAAACCGCCATAGTCGCAGGCAGAGAGCGAAATATCGTTGCATCGGCTTTAAATCTAACGCAACGACCCCACTCCCATCGTTGCAATAGATGAGAAATGAACGCTAGAGTGACGGCACCACGGACCACGAAGGGGACCGCCATGCCGGGAGGCAGACTCACCCAGCAGGATCGCCGGCAGATCGCACAGGGAGTGGCCGACGGCCTCGCCTACGCGGAGATCGCCAGGGGCCTGGACCGACCGACCTCGACGATCACGCGGGAGGTGATGCGCAACGGGGGCCCCACGGCCTACCGTGCCGACCTGGCCCACCGCGCCGCCGAGCAGCGCGCCCACCGCCGCAGGAAGCCCGCACCGCGAAGGACGCAGACGCCCCCGCAGGCCCACGGACGCGACGCCGAGGCGGTGCGCGAGTACGAGGAGGCGTTCGCCGCCGTCTTCATCCAGACGGGCCTGCCCAGGATGAGCGCCCGGGTCCTGGTCAGCCTCCACACCGCTGACGCGGGCAGCCTCACCGCGTCCGAACTCGTCCAGCGCCTCCAGGTCAGCCCCGCCTCGGTCTCCAAGGCGACCACGTTCCTGGAGAGCCAGGGCCTCATCCGCCGCGAACGCGACGAACACCGCCGTGAGCGCTACGTCGTCGACGCCGACGTCTGGTACCAGTCGATGATCGCCTCCGCCCAGGCGCACACGTATCTCGTCGAGGTCGCGCAGCAGGGCGTCGGCGTCCTCGGCCCGGGCACCCCGGCCGCCGCACGCCTTGAGAACATCGCCCGCTTCGTCGACTTCGTCAGGGAGAGCATCGTCCGCGCCGCGGAGCAGGCCCGCGAGATCCTCGGAACGCCGGCCGAAACGGACTCGACCGACCGCTCCGAGCCGGGTCCGGACCGCTGAGGGACGGTCGGCCTGCCGGTCGCTGCCGGCGGAGGGGGACAACACCGTGGCCACGGCGCCCCCGCCGGAAGCGGGGCCGGGACGGCGGCCCCGCGTAGGCTCCCGCGGGCCGCGGCAAGGGGGCAGAACACCCCGCGAAGGCCGCTATCGTCCGAGGAGACACCCCCAGAACGCTGCGAGGACTCCGTCGAGCGCGGCACACAGAAGGAAGAGCGGCTTGCACACGAGCACCATGCCTCCCAGGACCCCGCGCCCCGACCGCGGTGGCGGCATGCCGCCCTGGCTCCCCCGGGCCATGATGCTGGCCATGTGGATCGTCACGGCGTTCGGTATCGTCCTGTGGCTTTTCGTGCGGTTGCAGAACCTCATCATGCTGTTGCTGATCTCGTTGTTCCTCGCGCTCGCGCTGGAACCCGCGGTCAACTGGCTCCACCGGTACCGCTGGCCGCGCGGACCCGCCACCGGGGCGGTGATGCTCCTGGTGATGGCGCTGACCGTGGCGTTCTTCAGCCTGCTCGGGTCCATGCTGGTCGGCCAGGTCCTGGCCTTCGCCGCCGAGGTGCCCGCGATGATCCGCGCCGCGCTGCACTGGGTCAACCAGACGTTCGACACCTCCTACTCGCCCACGACCCTGCTCAACGAGATCTCCAGCGCCAGCGGGGTCGTCGAGCAGTACGCCTCCGCGATCGCGGACAACGTCTGGGGCGCCGGGACGACCGTCATGGCCCTGCTCTTCAACGGCCTGGCGATCGCGCTCTTCACCTTCTACCTGTGCGCCGACGGGCCGCGCTTTCGCCGCGTGATCTGCTCGGTCCTGCCGCCGCGCACGCAGCGCGAGACGCTGCGGGCCTGGGAGATCGCGATCGACAAGACCGGCGGCTACCTGTACTCGCGGGCGCTCCTGGCGCTGGTCTGCTCGGGCGCGCACTACGCGGTGCTGGTCGTGCTCGACATCCCCTTCGCGTTCGCGCTCGCGCTGTGGGTGGGAGTGCTGTCGCAGTTCATCCCCACGGTCGGCACCTACATCGGCGGTGCCGTCCCCGTGCTCGTGGCACTGCTGGTGGGTATCTGGCCCGCGGTGTGGGTGCTCGTGTTCGTGATCGTCTACCAGCAGTTCGAGAACTACCTGCTCCAGCCGCGCATCACCGCCAAGACCCTGGACATGCACCCGGCGGTGGCCTTCGGGTCGGTCCTGGCGGGCGTCGCCATCCTGGGCGCGCCCGGCGCGCTGCTCGCACTGCCGATGGGCGCGAGCCTCCAGGCGTTCCTGAGCACCTACATCCGCCGCTACGAGGTGGAGGAACACCACCTGCTCTCCGCTGCCGCCGAGGCCGATACGGCGCCCGCCGCCGACCACGGGGAGGGCGACGGACCCCGGACGGACGACGGCGCCGGAACCGGCCACGGGGGCGGCAGAGCCGCGCGGGGGGCCGACGGCACACCCGGTTCCGCCCCGTCTCCCACGGACTGACCGGGGGCACCCGGTCCCGGTGGAGTCCGAAGGGGTGTCCTTCCCGGCCGGTCGGGGTGAGCCGTCGGTGGCGGGGGCGAGCCACAGCCCGGTGAGGGCGCCGGTCCGCCGGAGGGCGGGGGCGCGCCCCGGCGCCCCGTCACTGCTCGGCGGCAACGCCCGAGGGCGTCCTCACGTGGTGGCGTCCGAGCGGGAGCATGAGCGGCCTGCCCGTGGTCGGGTCGGGGATGACACGGCTCTCCAGGCCGAAGACCACGCGCACGCTGTCCTCCGTCAGCACCTCCTCGGGCTCGCCCACGGCGTGCAGCCGCCCGTCGGCGAGCGCGATCAGCTGGTCCGCGTAGCGGGCGGCGAGGTTGAGGTCGTGCAGGACCATGACGATCGTCGTGCCGCGGTCCCGGTTGAGGTCGGTGAGCAGGTCGAGCACCTCGACCTGGTGGCTCACGTCGAGGAACGTCGTCGGTTCGTCCAGCAGGAGCAGGTCGGTCTGCTGGGCGAGCGCCATGGCGATCCACACCCGTTGACGCTGCCCGCCGGAGAGCTCGTCGACCGACCTGTCGGCGAGGTCGGTGGTCCGGGTCGCCTCCAGGGCCGACGCCACCGCGGTGTCGTCCTCCCTGTTCCAGCGGGCGAACATCCCCTGGTGGGGATGGCGTCCCCGCCCCACGAGGTCGGCGACGGTGATGCCCTCGGGGGCGATCGGCGCCTGTGGCAGCAGGCCCAGCGTGCGCGCCAGCTCCTTGGCCGGCATGCGGTGCACCTCCTTGCCGTCGAGCACCACGCGGCCCTTCCTCGGTGCGAGGAGCCGGGACATCGACCGCAACAGGGTCGACTTCCCGCAGGCGTTCGCGCCGACGATCACCGTGATCCTTCCGGGTGGCACGACGAGGTCGAGGGAATCGATGACCAGGCGGTCTCCGTAACCGAGCGCGAGGTCCTGGACCTCCAGTGAGTGGGTCGCGGTCACAGGGAGCCTCCGGCGCGGTTGATGCGGACGATCAGGTAGATGAGGTAGGGCGCGCCGAGCACGCCGGTGACGACGCCGACCGGGTAGCGCGTCCCGAAGGCGAACTGGCCGCAGAGGTCGGCGACCAGGACCAGGAGGGCGCCGACGAGCGCAGACGGCACCAGGAGCGAACCACCGGGCCCCACGATACGGGCGGCGATGGGCCCCGAGAGGAACGCGACGAAGGCGATCGGTCCCGCCGCCGCGGTGGCGAAGGCGATGAGGCCGACAGCGGCGACGATCACGATGATGCGGGTGGGTTCGACGCGCACCCCGAGGGCCGAGGCGGTGTCGTCGCCGAGCTGCATCACCGAGAGGTTGCGTGACTGGCTCAGGAGCAGGGGCGCCAGGAGGACCAGGGCCACGAGGACCGGCACGGTCTCGGCCCAGGTCGAGCCGTTGAGGCTGCCGGTCAGCCACCGCATGGCCTCCTGGAGGTCCCATTCGGCGGCCTGGGAGAGGACATAGCCGGTGACGCTGTCGAGCATCGCGGCGATACCGATGCCGATGAGGATGAGGCGGGTCCCGACGACCCCGCCCCTGAACGCGAGGGCGTACACGAGCAGGGCCACGGCGAGCCCGGCGGTGATCGCGACGACGGACACGCCGGTCCTGCCCAGCGAGAGCATCACGATCGCGAAGGCCGCCGCCGCGCCGGCCCCGGAGCTGATCCCGATGATGTCGGGGCTCGCGAGGGGGTTGCGCAGCATCGTCTGGAAGGTGACACCGCCGATACCGAAGCAGAGACCGACCGCGACCGCCAGCACCGCCCTGGGCAGGCGCAGGGTCCCGACGGTGAACGACGCGCCGGGAACCTGCTCCCCGAGGATCACGCCGATGACGTCGGCGGGCGGGTAGAAGGTCCTGCCCACCATCAGGCTGGTGGCGAACACGGCGATGATGAGTACCGCGAGCACCGCGATGACGACGCCCCGCCTGGCCGTCCGGCGGATCCGGCCGCGGGTGACGGCCTCCACGTCGAGGGGGCGGGTGACGGTTTCCGCGCTCACAGGGCACGCACCTTCTGCCGACGGACGATGTAGATGAAGACCGGTGCGCCGATCAGCGCGGTCACGATGCCCACCTCGACCTCGGAGGGGCGCGCCACGACGCGGCCGACGACGTCCGCGGCGGTGAGCAGCGACGCTCCGAGAAGGGCGGAGAACGGCAGCAGCCACCGGTGGTCCACACCGATCAGCAGACGGCACGTGTGGGGTACGACCAGGCCGACGAACATGATGGGGCCGGCGACCGCGGTGGCCGCGCCGCACAGCAGCACCGCGCCGAGTGCGGCGGTCGCGCGCACGAGGGCGACGCGCTCGCCGAGCCCGGCCGCCAGGTCGTCGCCCAGGGCGAGGGAGTTCAGGGACCGTGCCGAGAGCAGGCACAGGACGAGTCCCACGGCGAGGAAGGGCAGGACGCGGGTGACGCTGTCGAAGGAGGCACCGCCGACGCCCCCGATCTGCCACTGCCGGAACCCCCCGGCCATGTCGTTGCGCGGCATGATGACGGCGGTGACGAGCGAGGAGAAGGCCGCCGACGTGGCGGCGCCCGCGAGAGCGAGCTTGAGGGGCGTGGCCCCGCCCCTGCCGAGCGAACCCACGGTGTACACGAACGCGGCCGAGGCCGCGGCCCCCGCGATCGCCACCCAGATGTAGCTGGTCGGCGAGGCGAGTCCGAAGAAGACGATGCCCGTGACCACGGCGAGCGAGGCGCCCGTGTTCACACCCAGGATCCCCGG
Source organism: Nocardiopsis sp. NPDC058631 (assembly GCF_042716955.1). Taxonomy (NCBI): domain Bacteria; kingdom Bacillati; phylum Actinomycetota; class Actinomycetes; order Streptosporangiales; family Nocardiopsidaceae; genus Nocardiopsis; species Nocardiopsis sp. NPDC058631. The sequence continues at coordinate 19,888 of NZ_JBHXQY010000016.1, forward strand.
GTCGGCGAGCGGGTTGCGGGTCACGCCCTGCATGACCGCCCCCGCCAGCCCGAGGGCGGCGCCGACGATCACCGCGAGCAGGGTGCGGGGGACGCGCTTGGTGACGGCCGCCTGTTCGAGCGTCTGGTCGGCACCGCCCAGTGCGGCGAGGACGTCCGCGAGCCCGACGGTGCGGGAGCCCCAGGCGACGGAGGCCAGCATGGCCGCCACGAGCACCAGGAGGGAGAGGAGCAGCCAGAACGACCGTGCCCGCACCGGCCGCCGCGCGGTGTCGGCCTCCGGTGCGGGTCGGGTGTGGACCATCGTCACTGGACCTTGTCGGCGGCCTCGGCGAGCGCGGCGACGTAGTCGTCGAGCACCCACGAGATCGACAGCGGGGTCGGGTTCGCGGCGGTGGCCAGGGGTGAGCTGCCGGGCAGGAGGAACACCGAGTCGCGCTCGACGGCGGGCATCTTCGAGAGCAGCGGGTCGCTCTGGAGGATCTCCAGGAGCTCGCCGGTGTCGTCGCCGTAGCCCGTGATGATGTCGACGTCGTCGAAGGCGTCGATCTGCTCGGTGCTCTGGGTGAGGGAGAACTGGTCGGTGTCGGCGGAGAGTTCCGCGATGCTTCCGGGGGTCTCCAGGCCCAGGTCCTCGAAGAAGAGGGTCCTGGTGTCGTGGGTGGTGTAGAAGCCGACCTCGCTGACGTCGGTCGGGTCGACGTGCGTCATGAACATGGCCGACTTGCCTTCGAGCTGCGGGTACTCGGCGACGACGTCGGAGATCTCCTGTTCGAGCTCGGCGATCAGCTCGTCACCCTCGTCGGCCAGGCCGATGGCCTGGCTGTTGAGCCGGATGATGTCGCGCCACGACGTGGCCCACGGGCCCTCGGGGTAGGCGACGACGGGGGCGATGTCGCTCAGGGTGTCGTAGTCCTCCTGGGTGAGCCCGGAGTAGGAGGCGAGGATGACGTCGGGCTGCGTGTCGGCGACGGCCTCGAAGTCGATGCCGTCGTTCTCGTCGAACAGCACCGGGGGCTCGCCGCCGAGTTCGTCGAGCTTCTCGTCGACCCAGGGCAGGATGCCGTCGTCGTTGTCGTCGCCGAAGTTGGCCTCTGCCATGCCGACGGGCACGACGCCGAGCGCCAGCGGCACCTCGTGGTTGGCCCAGTTCACCGCGGCGACCCGTTCCGGCTGCGACTCGATGGTCGTGGTGCCCAGCGCGTGCTCGATCACGATGGGGTACTCACCGGATCCGCCTTCGGCGGCGGCTTCCTCTTCTTCCGGCTGAGCGCCGCAGGCGGCGAGGGTGAGGACCGTGGCTGCGGCAGCCGTCAGGGCCGTGAACCGGTGGGAGCGCATCAGAATACATCCACTCTTGGAGGAATGAGGGTAGGCTCGCCTAAATTAGCAGACCCTAAATCATCCCAAAACGGAGGTAGGCATATAAACCTCCTCTGCGTGCCTCGCGGGGCTCCGAGAGAAGCTTCCGGGGGAAGGTGCCGCTCGGCGTGAAGACCGCCTCCGCGGGCGTCCGGGCACCGCCCGGGGCGCGGACGCGGCGGGACCCGGCACGAGCTGCTCCCAGGAGGCCGCGTCCCGCCGGAGCTGCCTGTCATGAGTGGCGATCACCACAGCCGCACCGGTGGAGCCGAGCCCCTCGGTGAGCTCCTCCACGAGGGCGATCGAGAGGTGGTTCGTCGGCTCGTCCAGCAACAAGCACGTCGAGGACCGTGACCGGTTGCTCCAGGTACCCCTCCACGGTGGACCCCCCGGCGCCGACCAGGGTCGTCCCGGGGCGCGTGCGCAGCTCGGGCACGCGAAACCGCAGCGGGAGCGGGGGCACGGTGACCGCGTGCTCCCGCAGGTCCTCGCGCCGTCGGTGGACGGCACGCACCGGGCCTGGGGCCCGGGTCGCCCGCTGGTGCTTGCCAGGGCCTTTGCCCGGGCGCCAACCGCTGACGAGCCGGTTCTGCGCCTCGGACAGATCCTGGGTCAGGCGGGCGTGTTCAACCCGCCTCCCCTCCCAGGACCCGGCGAAGCCCCCGCCGTGGGCTCGGAGCCTGCCGTCGCGACTCGGGGCGAGGTCGGGCATCGTCGTGGCCACGTCCGAGAGCAGGGCACGGTCGCGGCCGACGAGCGCCACGCCGTTGGCCCCACGCAACCGTTCGGTCAGGGAGTCGGGCCCGGCAGCCTCCCGGGGCCGCACCGCGGGGTCAGGGGCGGACCCCGCGCGGGACCAGGGCCGCCGCGGCGAGCGGCACCGCCGCCAGGAGGAGCCAGGGAGCCGGCCCGCCGACGTCGAGGACCGCCCCGGCGGGCACGCTGCCCAGGAGCACCACCAGACCGGACAGCGAGGACAGCGCGCCCGTGAACAGACCCAGGCGGGCGTCGTCGACGAGGTCGGGGAGCCAGGCGCGGACCGTCGGCACGATCAGGACCTGCCCCAGGGTGAGCGCGGTGACGAACGCCAGGGAGGGCAGGAGCCCGCCCAGGGCGCCGACCGGCGTCAGTGCGGCGGCGGAGGCGAAGCCCAGAGAGATCAGCAGCAGCCCCCACACCAGCGTCGCGCGACGTGTCAGCCGGGCCGCGGCCCAGGACAGCACGGGGAACTGCACGGCGATGTAGAGCACCGACGCCCACGCCAGCAGCCAGCCCAGCGCCGCCTGGGAGCCGGTCGCCCGCTCCACCTCCCCCGGCAGCGCCAGGTAGAGCTGGTTGTAGGCCAGCAGGTAGCCGCTGTAGGCCAGGCACAGTCCCAGGAACCGGCGGTCGCCCAGCAGCAGCCGCACCCCCTCGCGCAGCCGGGGGTGCCCCCCGCCCGGATCCGCGCCGGGCGCGGAGTCCGGCGCTGCCCGGGGCATGAGCCGCAGGTGGCCGGCCAGCACGAGCGCGAAGACCGCCGCCCCGACCAGGCAGGCGGTCCGGAATCCGCCGAGCAGGAGCAGAGCGCCCAGGAGCGGGCCGACGAGCGTCCCCGCCTGTCCCGCGACGGAGAACAGCGCGAGCACGCGCGTGCGGTGCGTACCGGCCGTCCGTTCGTGCCGCACGGCCTGGCGCACGACCTCCGTCTCGACCGCAGGGGAGAACAGCGCGGCGGCGAACCCGATGAGCAGCACCGACACGATCACCGGGGCGGTGCCCTCGGCGAAACCGAGCCAGCAGAACCCGGCGATGCGCAGCGCGCAGCCCACCAGCACGACCGGTCTGGCCCCGAACCGGTCGGTGAGCGTGCCGCCCACGACGAACAGGCCCTGTTGGCTGAAGGTCCGCAGGCCCAGCACGAGGCCGACCAGCCACCCGGCGAGGCCCAGCCCTCCGCCGAGGTGGTCGGCGAGGTAGGGCAGGACCGCGAAGAACCCGACGTTGAACGCGAACTGCGAGCCGATCAGCAGCAGCGTCAGGGGAGAGAGGCCCCGCAGGTCGCGCAGGGCCTGCGCCGTGAGCCCGGACCGCGGCCCCGGGCGCTCCCGACGGTCGGGGCGGACGGTCCTCCCCCTGGTGTCACCGGCGAAGGTCATGACGCGGTCGGGGACGTGGGTGCGCGGGAGGCGCCGACGGCCGCCGGAACCGCCGCCACCAGCTCGCGCGTGTACGGGTCGGCCGGCCGCGAGCAGACCTGGCGGGCGGGGCCGGTCTCCACGACCCGTCCCTCACGCATGACCGCGACGCGGTGGGCGACGTGCCCGACGAGTGCGAGGTCGTGGGAGATGAAGAGGTATCCCAGTCCCAGGTCGTCCTGGAGCCCGGTGAGCAGGTTGAGCACACCGGCGCGCACCGAGGAGTCCAGGGCCGACACCGGCTCGTCCAGAACCAGCAGCCGAGGCTCGCAGGCCAGCGCGCGGGCGATCCCGACGCGCTGGCACTGCCCGCCGGACAGCTCGTGCGGCAGCCTGTCGCCGTGGGAGGCGTCCAGCCCCACCGTGTCCAGCAGGGCCGCCACGCGGTCGGGGCCCGTCGCGCGGTCCCAGCGCCCGTGGATGCGCAGGGGCTCGGCGACGGCGTCGCGCACGCTCAGTCGGGGGCTGAGCGAACCGTAGGGATCCTGGAAGACCGGTTGGAACGCGGGTCGCAGGACGCGCAGACGCGCCGCGTCCATCGTGGTCAGCTCGCTTCCCTCGAAGCGCACCGACCCGGCGTCGGGGCGGCGCAGGCCGATCACGGCGGAGGCCGTGCTGGACTTGCCGCACCCCGACTCCCCGACCAGGGCGAGCGTCTCCCCGGCGCGGATGTCGAAGGACACCCCGTCGACGGCCGTCACGGGCGCGGAGCGTCGTGTGCGGCCCGGGTAGCGCACCACCAGGTCGCGGACCGCCAGCAGCGGCGGGGCGGAGTGGGTCATGTCGTCCTTCCTCGTCGGGTGTGCGGGAGGCGGGCGCCCCGCGGGCGCCCGCCGTGCCGGGGCGTCACGGGGCGGCCGTGAACAGGGAGCTCGCGGGGTCGGGGAGGTCCTGCCAGCGGTGGCACGAGACGTGTCTTCCCGGTTCCCCCGCAAGGACCGGCGCGGGCTCGTCGGCGCGGCAGCGCTCCTGGGCGAGGGGGCACCTGGGCGCGAAGGCACAGCCTCCCGGCAGCGACGCCGGGGACGGGGGCGCCCCCGCGATGGCGGGGAGCCTGCGGTCCGCCGCGTCCCGGGGCGGGAGCGCGGCGAGCAGCCCTGCGGTGTAGGGGGCCCGGGGGTCGGTGAGGACCCGGTCCACCGGGCCCGACTCGACGTGCCGTCCCGCGTAGACGACCACCACCCGGTCCGCGTGGCCCCCGACCACCCCCAGGTCGTGGGTGACCAGGACGACCGCCGTCCCGGTCTCCTCGCGCAGCCCGCACAGCAGCTCCAGGACCCGTGCCTGCATGACGGGGTCGAGTGCGGTGGTCGGCTCGTCGGCGAACACGACGTCGGGCCGGTTGACCGTGGCCATGGCGATGACCGCGCGCTGTCGCATGCCGCCGGAGAACTCGTGCGGGTAGGCGTGCGCGCGCCGTGCGGCGTCGGGGATACCGACCCGGTCCAGGGCCTCCACCGCCCGCAGCCACGCCCGGGCCCGGCTCATCCTCCGCCCGGAGCGCAGGGCGCGCACGAGCTGCCCGCCCACGGTGTGGACGGGGCTGAGCACGGTGAGCGCGTCCTGCGGGACCAGGGACATCCGCCGTCCCCGCAGGGAGCGCAGGACCGCGGGGGGTGCGCCCACCAGTTCCCGCCCGCCCAGGAGGACGCTGCCGGTGACGGCCGCGCCGTAGGGCGCCAGTCCCAGGACGGCGCGGGCCGTCAGGGACTTCCCGGCGCCCGACTCCCCGACGAGGGCGACCACCTCACCGGGGTGCACGTCGAAGGACAGGCCGCGGACGGCGGGGACGGTACCGCGGCCGCGCTCGCGCAGGGTGACCCGCAGGTCACGGACGCTGAGCAGGGCCGCTCCGTCGGGAGCGCCCCGGGGCGGGCCGTCGTGGGGGGCGCCGTCGTTCATCTTCCGGTTCCTTCCCAGGTTCGGGCCCCGGCGGGGGCGGCTGCCCGGCGCCGCCGGGAGGTGCGCCTTGCCGGGGGCAGGGTGGACAGGGAGACCGCGAACGCCGCGAGCAGCAGGAGCATCGCGCCCGGGGCGAGCGCGGCCAGGGGTGCGCGCTCCACGTAGGGCAGGGACTCGGACAGGCTCAGCCCCCACTCGGCGGACGGCGGCTGGGCGCCCAGTCCGAGGAACCCCAGTGAGGCCAGGGCCAGGGCGATGCCCGGGAGCCTGAGCACCGCGTTCCTGCCCACCGGGCCGAGGACCGCGGGCAGGACGTGCCGCACCAGGATCCACCGGGGGCCGGCGCCCAGGGCCCTCTGGGCGTTCAGGTAGGCGGCGGCGCGCGTCTCCTGGACGAGCGAGGCCGCGTGCGCGGCGAGCGGAGGCCAGGACACCAGGGCGACGGCCACCGAGGCCCCGAGGGGGCCGGGGCCCATGACGGCGGCCACCAGGATCCCGGCGATCACCGGCGGCAGGGCGTTGGCCATGTCGGCGGCGCCCGCCGCCAGCACGGGGCGGAACCCGACCAGCAACGCCACCAGCAGGCTGACCAGGCACACGAGCGCCGCGGTGCCCACGGTGGCCACGGCGCCGTGGCCGAGCCGGGCCAGCACGTCGCGGCCGACGGCGTCGGTTCCCAGCGGGTGCGCCCACGAGGGGTCGGCGAGGCGGTCGGCCACGTCGACGGTCATCGCGTCGCGGGTCAGGCCCCACACGCACACCGTCAGGAGCAGCGCGGCGCACGCGGCGGGCACCGCCCGGCGCACCGCACCGGCCGGGACCGTGGGCGGGGGCGACAGGGACAGGGCCGCGTCGCGCAGGCCGGGGCCCAGCATCCGCAGGCGCGCGGCCTGGGCGAGGAGTCCCGCGGCGGTACCCAGGAGCACCAGCCCGAGGACGGCGCCCTGGAGCATGGGCAGGTCCTGGGCCTGGGCCGCGCCCAGGGCGGTGCGGCCGATCCCGGGGACGGCGAAGATTGTCTCCACGGCGACCGCACCGCCGGTGAGGCCGACCGCCACCATGCCGAACTGCGGGATGAGCGCGGGGGTGGCACGGCGCAGCGCGGCCGCGGCGATCAGGGCCGGGGAGCACCCCGAGGCCGCCCACAGCCCGACCCAGCGTTCGGCGAACACCGCGGGCAGTGCGTCGTCGACCAGCCGCCCCAGCAGCCCTCCCGCCGGAACGCCCAGCGCCAGGGCCGGAAGGACCAGGTGCACCGGCCCCTGCCAGCCGTAGGGCGGCAGCCATCCCAGCCACACCGACAGCACCACCATGAGCAGGACGGCGACCAGGAACTCGGGCAGGGCCGTGCACATCGCGGCGACCGCACCGCTGCCCGACCCCCCGGGGCGCAGGGTGCCGCGCGCCCCGCGCACCAGCGCGGGCGCGCACAGGGCGGCCGCCAGCACCATGGCCACCGCGAGAGCGGCGGCCATGACCATGAGGGAGACGCCCGTCGCCGACACGACCGCGGGCAGGACGGGGGCGTCGGAGACCCAGGAGGTGCCGAGGTCGCCGCGGAGCACCCCGCCGAACCAGCGGCCGAACATCTCCAGCGGGCCGTCGGAGAGCCCCAGGTCCTCGCGGATGGCGTCCAGCGCCTCCTCCGTCGGCTCCTGTTCGGCGGAGCGGGCCCGCAGCAGGGACAGCGCCGGGTCTCGGCCGGACAGCCAGGGCAGCAGGCCGACCACGGCCGTGATGACGGCGAAGGCCGCCAGCCGGGAGGCCAGGAGGCCGAGGGCCGAGGCGGGGCGGGCCGGACGGCGGCGCCGGGGAACGGACCGGTCCCGGGGTGTGGCGCCCATCAGTCCAGCCGGGTGAGCGAGGTGACGAGCAGGCGCTCGCGCGGGTCCTTGGCCGAGTCCACGACACCGGCCGCGTCGCCCTGGATGACGCGCTCGTGCAGCATGGGGATGGCGGCGTCGGTGGCCAGGACGGCGGCCTCGGCCTCCAGGATCGCGGTGCGCCGCTCCTCGCCCGCCGGCGCGAGCTCGGCCTCCTCCAGCGCCGCGTCCACCTGCTCGTCGCACAGCTGGGCGATGTTGAAGGAGCCCTCGCAGGAGAAGTCGCTGGTCATGTACGCGGCGGGGTCCCCGGAGTCGAGGACGGTCGCCCGGGAGAGGATGAACGCGTCGAACTCGCCGCTGAGGGCGTCCTCCTCGATGTTGGCGTACTCGCGCACCACCTGCTCCACCTCGAACCCGGCATCCTCCAGCTGCTGTTCGAGGACGGTGGCGACCTCGGGCAGTTCGGCGCGGTCGGTGAAGGTGGCCAGGGTGATGTCGGCGCCGTCCGGGTCCCCCGCCCCGGTGGCCCCGGTGCGTTCGGGCCGCTCGGAGGCCCAGGGCAGCGCGGGACCGAGGAGCCCCTCGGCCACGTCGGCGCGGCCCTCGTAGACGCCCTGGACCAGGGACTCGCGGTCGATGGCGTCGCGGACGGCGGCGCGCAGGCCGGGGTCGGTGAACGGCCCGTCCTGCGTGTTGAGGTAGAGGGTGTTGGTGCGCGGCATCGGCACCTCGGTGAGGGTGTCCTCCTCCAGGAGCGAGGCCTGGGACGTGGGCACGGACTCGACGATGTCGGCTTCGCCGGTGCGCAGGGCGGCGGCGCGGGCGGTCCCGTCGGGCACGAAGTCCACGTCGATGCCGGTGGCCAGGGCGGGTTCGCCCCAGTAGCCCTCGAAGCGGTCCAGGCGTGCGGAGGTGGTGCCGGTGACCTCGACCAGTTCGAAGGGTCCGGAGCCGGTGCCGACGGGGTCCACCGAGCCGCCCTCGTAGGCGCTCTCGGCGAGGATCGACAGCTGCGGCGAGGACAGCCGCTGCGGGACGAGCGGGTCCTCCTCGGCGGTGGTGACGGTGAGGGTGTCGCCCTCCGCGGCCACCTCGATCTCCACGCCGTCGAGGATGCGCGGCTTGGGCGAGGCCTGCGCGGCGTACGCGAGCCCGTGGGCGGCGACGGCGGCGGTCAGCTCCGTGCCGTCGTGGAAGTCCACCCCGTCGCGGATGGTGAACGACCAGGTGGTCGGGTCGACGCGGGACCACTCGGTGGCGAGGCCCGGTTGCGGGTCGCCGACCTCGTCGAGGGTGACGAGGGTCTCGGCGGTGCTCCACCGGGAGAGCTTGAAGGCGTCGTCGGTCAGGGGCGACAGGGCCGAGCGGGGCGGCTGCATCATGGCCACCGAGATCCGTCCGTCGTCGGCGGTGTCGTCTCCGGCGGGGAAGCAGCCGGTGGCCATGAGGGACGCGGCCACGGCCAGACAGGCGCCGGACGGGGTCTTGTGGAGGTGCACGGGGGTTCTTCCTGGGTTCGAGGGACGGCACGGCCGCCGCGCGGGCACACCGCGACCGGCCAAAACAGCATATGACAACCGTTTTCATTATTGTCCACCACTCCACCCCGAACCGTGACACCTCCACCCGCCCGGCCCCGAAAGCGGACTATCAGGGCTCCAGGCGGGGCGCCGACCCCCTGGTGCGCCGACGACGCGGGCCCGGGGCGCGAAGGGAGATCCCCCGCGCCCCGGGCCCGTGCCCCGGATCGCTCAGGCGCCGCCGGTGGCCGCCTCGACCTCGGTCATGAACTGCTCGGCCGCCTCCTCCGGGGTGATGTCCCCGAAGGCGAGGCTGTCGGTGACCCGCTGGGTGATCTCCACGACCTGGCCCGCGCCGATCGGGGGCGGGGGGTTGCCGTCCACGATCGTGCCCTCGATGCCGCTCATGAACTCGGCCATCTGCGCGTCGGCCCCGGGCAGGTCGTCGACGATGGCCTCGCGCACCTCCACGTTGGCCGGGAGTCCCAGGTCGGCCAGGATCAGCTCGGCCGCCGCCGGGTCGTTGAGCATGTGGTCGACGAAGCGGGCCGCCTCCTCGGGGTGCTCGGTCCCCGCGGAGAGGGTGTAGAACATGGCCGGTTTGAAGAACCCGCCGGTCCGGTCGAACTCGGTCTCCCCCGGGTAGCGGAGCAGCTGGATGTCCCGGCCCGACGACTCGGCCACCCCGCCGAGCTGGTTGCTCCAGAAGTGCGCCATCGCCCCCTGGTTGGTGGACACGACCGACTGGTCGACGCCGCCGCCCTGGATCTCCACACCCTCGGCCGCGCTCGGCTGACCGCCGTTGTCCTGGAGCTCCTGGGTGATCTCGAACCAGGCGGTCAGGGTCTCCTGGGAGAAGCCCAGCGACCCGTCCTCCGCGTAGAGGTTCTCGCCGTGCTGGCGCGCGAAGACCTGGAAACCGGTCTCGTTGTAGCTCATGCTCTGGGTACCGACGTACTCGCCGTCGCTGCCCTCGGTGATCTGTCCGGAGATCTCGACGTAGTCGTCCCACGTCCACGTCTGATCGTCGGGCATCTCCACGCCCGCGGCCTCGAAGGCCTCGGGGTCGGCGTGGATGGCGTAGGCGTTGACGCCGGTGGCGGCACCGAAGGTCCGGCCGTCCAGGTCGCCGCTCTCGGCGATGAGCGGGTCCAGCCCGGACAGGTCCAGCCCGGTGGCCTCGTCGAGGTCCATGAGCGCGCCCCGGTCCGCGTACTCGCGCAGGTAGCGCTCCTCCTGCATGGCGATGTCGGGGGCGTCGTTGGCCGCGGTGTTGGTGGCCAGCCGGTCCCAGTAGGAGCTCCAGTCGGTGCTCTCCCCCGCGATCCGGATGTCGGGGTTGTCGGCCTCGAAGTTCTCGATCACCTGGAGCATGGCGGCCTGGCGCTCGTCGGAGCCCCACCAGGAGAAGCGGAGTTCGACCGTCTCGCCCTCGCCTCCGGTTCCTCCGCACGCGGAGGTGGCCATGACCAGCGCCGTCGCCGCGGAGGCGACGGTGAGGGCGGTGCCGCGGCGGCCCGCTCGGGGCCGTCCTCGGCCAGGGGGTACGCGCATGGTGGTGTTTCCCTTCGGCTACTGCGTTCCGGGGGCGGCTGTGCCCTTGACGGGGTACTGCTGTCCGGTCGGGAGGAGTGGGGGGTCGGGCCGGTGGACCGGCCGGCCGGGTGGAGCACCGCGCGCGGCGGAGGCTGGGGCGGGGGTACCGGGACCGTGGTCGGGCAGGAAGGGTGGCCCGGGGGCGATGACCGGTGGGCACTCCCTGTCGAGGGCGTCGGGTCGTGCCCTCACGCACGGGGCGAGTCGGCGGCAACCATGCTGGTAAGCGCTATCCATGTTCTCAAGTGTTCATTTTTTAGCACCGCGTCACGCGGGTGTCAACGCTCGGTTTCCGGAGGGGACACCTGGACGACTCCTGTCGGAACCCCGCCGGACACGCCACCACCAGCACCGCCACGACGAGCGACCGCCTTCCGGCCACGAGGCGCCGGGACAGGAGCCGCTGGTACCGGCCGCCCCGGCCCGAGCGCATCGCAGCAAGCCTCCCGACAGTCTTGCCCCCAGGCCCGGAAAGCGTTTACCATGCTGGACCCGGCTTCGACCCGACCCCTGCACGAGGGGACGTCCGGGAGCCGGGGTGTTCACCTCTTCCTTGCCGCGTGACGGAGGGCGGGGCGGGAAGACCCTCAGGAGGCGTCGTCCCGCGCCCCTTCGGGCCCCTCGGCTACGCCCGGGCCGGACAGCACCTCGAAGGCGTGGCGCCGGTGGGCGGCGAAGAGGTCGAGGGCGGCCCCGGCGTCGCGGGCGCGCAGGGCCTCGGCGAGTTCGCGGTGCTCCCCCGGGACGCGGGTGAGGTAGTCCGCCGCGCTGACGCGGATCCTGGTGAGCAGGAACAGGTGGACCTGGGACCGGATCGCCTGCCAGGCCTCCCGTAGGCGCTGGTGCCGGGAGGCGTCGTAGACGGCGTCGTGGAAGGCGATGTCGCAGCGCACCAGGGCGTGTTCGTCCTCGGCCCGGTCCATCCGCGCCGCGAGGTCCGCGACCGCGTCGAGGTCCTCCGCCGAGGCGTGGGCGACCACCTGCCGGACGGCCAGCTCCTCCAGTGCGCCCCGGAGGCTGTCGAGTTCGGCGACGTCGCGGGGGGACAGGGTCGTGACCGTGGCGCCGCGGTGCCACTCACTGCGGACCAGCCCCTCGCGCTCCAGTCGGAGCAGGGCCTCGCGCACCGGACCGCGACTGACCTCCAGCGCCCTGGACAGCTCCAGCTCGCGCAGCTGGGCGCCAGGTGCGTAGGCCCCGCCGAAGATGGACTCCCGCACGCGGTCGGCGACCTCGTCGGCCAGCCCCCTGCGGCGGGCGGGCCCCACCGTGCCCCGTTCTTCCGTCACTCTTGCCTCCTTGGCTTGTCGCAATGTTAACATTGCGACATTCGCTCTCGGTGACATGCCGGGACCGTCCCTCAAGGAAGGCGGACCACACCATGACCGTCCTCGACTCGCCGATCCCGCGGTTCCACCTGGCCGTGCCGGTGGACGACCTCGCCGCCGCACGCCGGTTCTACGGCAAGGTACTCGGCCTGGAACAGGGCCGCAGCTGCGACACCTGGGTGGACTGGAACCTGCACGGCCACCAGTTCGTGACGCACCTGGCGCCGGGCCGGCCCGAGCGCGTGCACAACCCGGTCGACGGCCACGACGTCCCGGTTCCGCACTTCGGCCTGATCCTCCCGACCCCCGTGTTCCACGAACTCGCCGGACGGCTGCGCGAGGCAGGGACGGAGTTCGTCATCGAGCCCTACGTGCGCTTCGAGGGGCAGCCCGGCGAGCAGTGGACGATGTTCCTGCTCGACCCGGCCGGGAACGCCCTGGAGTTCAAGGCGTTCGCGGACGACTCGCAGGTCTTCGCCGTCTGAGCCCGGGCCCGCACGGCGCGGTTGCGCACGGATCGCAGCCCGCCGTGAGAGGAAGGAGCCATGACGACGATGAAGGTGTTCCAGATCGGCGCGGCCGGTGGCGTGGGACGCCGCCTCACCGCACTGCTCGCCGCCCGTGGTGACGAGGTCACCGGCATGCACCGCGCTCCCGCGCAGGCGGAGACGGTGCGGTCCTCCGGCGGGGTCCCGGTCGCCGGGAACCTCCTCGACGACTCCGTGGACGAGCTGACGCGCAAGCTCGGCGGGCACGACGCCGTGGTGTTCTCCGCCGGGGCCCACGGCGCCGGCGCGGACATGACCACCGCCATCGACGGCGAGGGGCTGGCGAAGACCGTGCGGGCTGCCCGGCAGGCCGGGGTGCGGCGCCTGGTGCTGGTGTCGGTCTTTCCCGAGGCACTGCGCGGAGGCGGCGCCTCGGAGGGTTTCGAGCACTACGCGAAGGTCAAGAAGGCCGCCGACGCCTACCTGGCGGCCAGCGACCTGGACTGGCTGATCGTACGCCCCGGGACCCTGCTCGACGAGCCCGGGACCGGTCGGGTCAGCGCGGCCGCCGCCCTGGAGTACGGGGACGTGCCCCGCGACGACGTGGCGGCCTTCATCGACGCCGCGCTGCACGAGCCGGGTCTGAGCCGCTGCGTCGTGGAGCTCACCTCCGGCCCCACCCCCGTCGCCGAGGCCGTCGCCGCACTCGCCGACGCGCGACAGCGCTGAACCCCGTCCCGGACCGCCGGGCGGCGGCCCGGGACGGGGCGCGCGTCGGACCCCTCCGCCCTGGGGGATGTCACATCCGGCCCGCCCGCTCCGTCTGTGCTGTGTCATCGTCAACACGGCCAGGAGATCAGCATGGAAGCCCGACTCAACCTCTTCGGCAACACTGTCGCGACCCGGATCATGAAGCACGTCGCCTCGACCGGCAGGGCCCTGCGGGAGACGACGCTGCCGAGCGCCACCCAGGAGCTGGTGGGGATCCGCGTCAGCCAGATCAACGGCTGCGGTTTCTGCACCGACATGCACACCAAGGACGCGGCCCTCGCCGGGGAGACCCCCGTGCGGCTCCACCTGGTCGCGGCCTGGCGGGAGGCCACGGTCTTCACCGCGGCCGAGCGGGCCGCACTGGAGCTGGCGGAGCAGGGGACCCGCGTGGCCGACGCCGCCGGCGGGGTCACGGACGAGGCCTGGGAGAACGCCGCGAAGCACTACGACGAGGACGAGCTGGCGGCACTGGTGTGCCTCATCTCCTTCATGAACACCGTCAACCGGATGAACCTCATCGTCCGTAACCCCGCGGGCGACTACCAGCCCGGCCAGTTCGGCTGACCCGACCGGTCACGGCCCCGCAGGGCCCCGGTCCGCCCGGACGGCGCCGGCCCTGCGGGGACCCGGGTGGACGTCTTCGACGTGGAGGCCACGGTCGAGGGGCGCTACGAGGTCGAACAGCCGGTCGTGCCTTCACGTCCGCGACGCGGCCCGGTCGACCGGAGAAGTGGCCTTCCGCGCTCCGCGGCACCCGGATACGCCGATCGAAACAAGCCCGTTTTCCGATCGAATGAGATTCAAACCACCGATTTCGCCATCATTGTCCAAAACGTTACCTTGTGACCTACTCTGAGTCCCGGTGTGGCGTCGCCCCGACGCCACCACGGTGCAGGGGGAGGACCCGTGGCTCCAGGGAGACGGGCGGGGATGGCGCCGCGATGGCGCAACCGGTGGCTGGCCGCGGGCGCCGCCTCGGCGCTCATGCTGTCCGCGTACGTGCTCGTGTCCGCCACCGACCCGGGGCCGGGCCCGGGGGCGGCCCGTTGCCAGGCCGCCCATGACAAGCGGGAGATGCGCGGCGCCTGGCTCACCACCGTCGGCAACATCGACTGGCCCTCCGAACCGGGGCTGAGCGCCGACGAGCAGCGGGCGGAGATGGACGAGCGCCTCGACGAGGCCGACCGGCTCGGCCTGAACACCGTCTTCCTGCACGTGCGCCCCACCGCCGACGCCGTCTACGAGTCCGACCTGGAGCCCTGGTCCCGCTACCTCACCGGAGAGCAGGGCGGCGACCCCGGCTACGACCCCCTGGAGTACGCCGTCGAGCAGGCGCACCTGCGCGGCCTGGAGATGCACGCCTGGTTCAACCCCTACCGCGTCGGCCTGAACTCCGACATCGAGGAGATGGCCGACGACCACCCGGTCAGGGAGAACCCGGACTGGCTGGTCGACTACGGCGGCGAGGGCTTCCTCGACCCGGGCGAACCGGAGGTCCGCGCGTGGGTCACCGGCGTGATCATGGACGTGGTCGAGCGCTACGACATCGACGGCGTCCACTTCGACGACTTCTTCTACCCCTATCCCCAGGACGGCGAGGAGTTCGACGACGACGCCACCTGGGAGGAGTACGGGAGCGGCTTCGACGACCGCGAGGACTGGCGGCGCGACAACGTCAACCGGCTCGTGGAGGGTGTGCACGACCGGATCCAGGAGACCAAGGCCTGGGTCCGCTTCGGGATCTCCCCGTTCGGGATCTGGCGCAACGACGGCAGTGACCCCACCGGGTCGGCGACCTCGGGGCTGGAGTCCTACGCCGCCCAGCACGCCGACACCCGGACCTGGATCAGGGAGGGGACGGTCGACTACGTCGTCCCCCAGCTGTACTGGGAGCGCGGGTTCGGCGCCGCCGACTACGAGGAGCTCGTCCCGTGGTGGGCGGCCGAGGTCGAGGGCACCGGCGTGGACCTCTACATCGGCCAGGCCGCCTACCGGGTCGGCGAGAGCGGCTGGCGCGAGGACGACGCGCTCAGCACCCAGCTCGACTACGCCGACGGCTTCCCCGAGGTCGGAGGCGACGTCTACTTCTCCTTCACCTCCCTCACCGGCCCGGCCGCGGAGGCCTTCGACCACCTGGCCGAGGAGCACTACGCGGACCCCGCCCTCCCGCCCGTGGCCGACCCCTCCCGGGAGGGCGAGCCGCTCACCGGAGCAGTGACCGGACTGACCGCCACGGCCGACGGCGACCGCACACGGCTGGAGTGGGACGGGACCGAGGGCGCGCGTTTCTACGCCGTCTACCGGCTCGACCCCACCGAGGCGGACCTGGTCGCCTCGGGGGGCGCGGAGGACCACTGCGCGGCCCTGTCCGCCGACAACCTCGTGGGGGTGACCGGCCGGACCTCACTGGAGGACGCCCCCTCCGGGGACGAATCCCCGGAGGGGTCCGCGTACGCGGTCACCGCCCTGGACGACTACCGGATCGAGGGGCCGCCCGGAGCCGTCACCGACCCGCGCGGCTGACTCACGCGTCCGCGCGCTCCTCGGACCGGTCGCCCGACCAGAGGGTGTGGAACACCCCCTCGCGGTCCGCGCGGCGGTAGGTGTGCGCCCCGAAGTAGTCGCGCCGGCCCTGGACCAGGGCCGCGGGCAGCCGCTCACAGGCCTCCGCGCTCAGCTGCATTTGCGTGTGCTCAGGGGCGTACCGGTTGAACAGCAGGTCATCCATACAAGGGCACGATCGACAAGCAGGTGCCCGCCGACCTGGACGTGCACCTGGTGTGCGACAACTGCGCCAAGTCCTCCCGCCGCCTTGCCCAGGGCGCCGGGGACGTGCGGGCCAGGGCTGAGGCCCTGGCCCGCACGTGCGGCCACTTACACCTGGGCGTATCCACCGTCGGCGTGGAACTCGGCGCCGTTGATGTAGCTCGACGCGTCCGAGGCGAGGAACGTCGTCAGGGCGGCGATCTCCTCGGGCTCGGCGAGCCGGCCGAGGGGAACGGTGGCTTCGGCCTGCTTGAGCACCTCGGGTGTGACAAGCTCCAGCAGACCCGCGGTGCGTGTACCGCCGGGGGATACGACGTTGACACGGAAGCCATGTGCGCGCGCGCTGAGGGCCCAACCGCGAGCGAGGGTGCGAACCGCGGCCTTTGAGGCCGCGTAGACCTCAAGTCCCTGGCTGGGCCGGGTCGAGGCGGTCGAACCCGTCAGGATCACCGAAGCGTCCTTGCTGAGCAGCGGTAGCGCCTGCTGGAGCGTGAAGATCGTTCCCTTGACGTTGGTGGCGAACACCGAGTCGATCAGCTCCTCCGTCACCTCGCCGAACGGAGCCGCGATGCCGATGCCGGCGTTGACGACCAGCGCGTCGATGCGTCCGGCCCGGTCCCGCACGGTGCTGTAGAACGCGTCGAGCTCGGAGGGCACCGAGACGTCGCAGACGATGCCCGTCACGCGGTTGCCGAGCTCGGCGACCGCGGCGTCGAGCACGTGCTTGCGGCGACCGGTGATGAACACCGTGGCGCCCGCGTCGCGGAATGCGCGAGCGGTCGCGAACCCGATGCCGGTGCCCGCCCCGGTGACGACCGCGACCTTACCTTCCAAGACGGCCATGCCGCCCTCCTCTTAATTATGGACTGATACGTCAAGAATCATACCTGCGTTGTGGACCGCTCGGTCAAGATTTGGCTCGTATCGAAGCATCCGGGTCCCGCGCCTCGGGCTCACCCCTGCTCCGGCGGCGGCATCGCAGGGGCGGATCGGCCACCCGGTGCGGCCGAAGCCGCCGGTCGCGGATCGGGCCGACCGGCAACCGGCAGCACGCAGAGGGCCTGAAGGCGGACCGTATTCCCCCTGGGGGCAGCGGCGCGCAGCTTGAGGGCGCGCCGCAGGGTGCCAGGCCGGCCGCGGGCTGCGGCGGTACGGGCCGGTCGGTGGGGCGCTGCTACCGCACTGGGGTGGGCAGCAGTCGGGCCAGGGTGGAGTGAGCGATCGTGGTCAACGCGCCGATATCCATGCCGGTGCGCCCAAGGGCGATGAGACCGAGCTGCGCGACAAGGACCGCACGGGCGGTCTCGGAAGGATCGGCACCGGGGTCGAGGTCGCCTTCGCTCCGGGCGCGCTCCAGCGCCGCGGTGAGGACGGAGGTGATCGCGTCGTAGCTGCGGCGGGCCTCGGCAGCGACGTCCGGGGTGCTAGCGGCAAGCTCGGCGTTGCTGTTGGCCAGCAGGCAGCCCCGGCGCGCAGCCGCCCCGGTCGGGTCACCGGCCAGGCCGAGAACGAACTCGCGCACCACGTCGACCCCCTTCGCCGCAGAAGCCAGACGCTCGCGCAGTGCCAGCAGGTTCGCGTCGTCGTACGCCCGCAGCACCCGAAGAAACAAACTCCTCTTATCCCCGAACGCCCCGTAGAGGCTGCCCTTGCCCAGCCCGCTCACGCGCAGCAGGTCGTCCATCGACGTGGCCGCGTATCCCTTGTCCCAGAACTCGTCGCGGACAGCAAGAAGCACGCGGTTTTCGTCGAACTCACGGGGTCGCGCCATCCGCCCAGCCTACCGGTTTTGGACTATGCGGGCCACAACGAGGGGCTCCGCGTCGTCCGGCGGCTTGTGCCCGGCGTGCACAGCGCAGACGACATCCACCGCGTGGATCGCGTCGCGACTGGGGCATGACAGGACCCTCGGCCGCAGTGGCCGAAGACGCTGAACCGCAAGACCGGCCAGCACGTCGGCCTCCTCTTGGCGATGAGGGCCCGCCAGGGCGCCCGTCCCGTCGCTGTGCCAGAAGGCCGACCTCGCGACCGCCGATGTCGCGTATCAGTTCGGCGGGGCTGTGCGGATGCAGGGGGCGTCCGGCTCCGGGGTTGGGGAACAGCCAGGTCGCGTCCCGGTCGTTCGTGTTCATGTTGGTCCGCTGGTCCCTGGCCTGGAGCAGCAGGTCTGCGAAGGGTTCGGGGACGCTGCCCGAAAGCTTCGAGGCACCCCAGTCAGGGGCAGATGACGTAGCGGCCGCGGAAGCCGCCCTTGGCGGTGGCCCGGTGGGCTTCGGCGGCCTGGTCCAGAGAGACGGCCTCGTAGACGCGGGCCGAAAGTGCGCCTGAGGCGGTGCGGGTGAGGAGGTCGGCCAGTCGCGCGCTGTCGAGAGCGGTGACCACGGAGGCGATCGAGATCCCGCGCTCGGTGGGCGGTTCGAGGCCTGGCCGCAGCCCGACGTAGGCTCCGCCGTCACGGATCAGCTTGAGCGCTTCTTCATTCAACTGGGCGGGGTCAACGACCGCGTCCCATTCCGGCTCGGCGTGCGTGGTGAAGTCGGCGCCGAGGCCGCGGACGAACTCCTCGTCGCCGGTGCGGGCGAGCCCGGTCACCTGCCAGCCGCGTTCCCGGGCGAGGACGGCGACGTTCGCTCCGACCGCCCCCGCGGCGCCGGTCACCAGCAACCGGGCGGCCCCGGCGGGCGCGTCGCCGAGCAGGTCGACGCCCTGCGCAGCGGCCAGACCGTTGAGGGGGACCGTGGTCGCGGCCAGCAGGTCCAGCTCGTCGGGGACCGGGGCGACGTCGGCCGCTGCGACCACGATCTGCTCGGCGTAGGTGCCGTAGTCGCGGTCGAAGCCAACCACCAGACCGGCCACCCGGGTGCCGACGGCCAGGTCGACGCCCGGCCCGGCCGCGTCCACGACGCCGGCGAACTCCCAGCCCAGACCCGTGTGCTCGGGCTGATCGACCAGCCCTATCGAGTGGAAGAAGCCCGCCGCGACGCCGAGATCGGTGGGGTTGACCGTCGCAGCGGAGATGGCGACGCGGATCTGGCCGGGGCCGGGAGCGACGACGGGCACCTCGATGACCTCGATCGAATCGGGCCCGTTCGGGATGCGGACGACGGCGGTGCGGAAGGTAGGAGTGGCCATGGCTTTGTTCCTCTGCGGTGGGGTGATCGTTTCCGTGTTCCATACTCGTTTTATGGATTCCGGGGCGGAAGAGGGCACTGCAAAGTGCGTAAGCCACCTCCAGGTACGGAAGGGACCATCGATGTCGACGCAGAAGGCGGCTCAGCAGCGGGCCGAGGCGAAAGCGAGCTACAACGCGTTCATGGACGGCTGCCCCAGCCGCCAGTTGCTCGACCGTATCTCCGACAAGTGGGTCGCGCTGGTGCTCGCGGCGCTCGGTAGCGACGGCCCGCACCGTCCCGGAGTCGACCACGGCGACGGCCCCCGGTCGATGCGCTACTCCGAACTGTCCCGCCGGCTCGCGGGCGCCAGCCAGAAGATGCTCACCCAGACCCTGCGCTCCCTGGAAGTCGACGGCCTGGTCACCCGTACCATCACGCCCACCGTGCCCGTCACCGTCACCTACGAACTGACCGACCTCGGTTTGTCCCTGAACCACGTCATGGTCGGCCTCAAGGACTGGGCCGAAACGCACATGACCGACGTCCTTGCCCACCGCGAGGAACACCACCGCACGGCAGCCGAACACTGAGCTTGCTGGTCGAACCTTCGGTCAGACGAACTGGGGCGTTCTGCGTCGCCCGCTCCACGGGGGTCGAGACTGGCAGGAGTCGGTGATCGGGTGATCTGTATTCACACCAGTGGTAGGTCCTAGCGTGGTCGGGTGAGCCCCGCGCCAGGGGTGGGGGGCTCGGTCGGACCACGACGGGGAAGAGGGAACGGCGATGTCGACTCTGGGAATCATCGGAAGCGGGAACATCGGAACGGCGGTCGCGCGGCTGGCGGTCGCGGCGGACATCGACGTGGTGATCGCCAACTCGCGCGGCCCGCAGACACTGAGCGGCCTGGTCAAAGAGCTGGGGCCGCGCGCCGGCGCCGCCACCGTGGAACAGGCCGCCCGCGCAGGGGAGGCCACCGTGCTCAGCATCCCGCTGACCGCCTACGACTCCCTGCCCGGGGGGCTGCTGCGCGGGCGCACCGTGCTGGACACCGGCAACTACTACCCGGCCCGTGACGGCCGCATCGCCGAACTCGACTCCGAGGAGGTGACCACGACCGAGCTCGCCCAGCGGCTCCTGCCCGGCGCCCTGCTGGTCAAGGCCTTCAACAACATCATGGCCCACCACATCCCCCAGCTCGCCCGCCCCACCGGGGCCGACGACCGCAGCGCCCTGCCCATCGCCGGTGAGGACCCCGGCGCCAAGGAGCGGGCCGCAGCCCTGATCGACCGGCTGGGCTTCGACACCGTCGACGCCGGAACCCCGGCCCAAAGCTGGCGCTTCGAACCCGAGTCCGGCGCCTACACCCAGATCTACCTCGCCGACCCCGACGTGCCGCCCGAGCAGATGACGCAGGCCCCCGCCGCCCCCGTGCCGGCCCACAGGCTGCGCGCCGCCCTGGAGGGGAGCCGACGGGTGAAGGTGGCCGAGCGCACCTTCTGACCACGCATGACGGAAGGCCTCCGCCGCAGAACCGGCGGAGGCCTTCATGTGGTCCCAGGCCGCTCCGGCAAGGACGCCGGTGGCGGCCGTGCGGGAAAGCTCGATTCTCCCGGCGCCACCTTCACCGCCCGGAGGGGCTCACCATCGACCGATGAGCGGATGTGGTTTTCGCTCGGTCCTGCAACGGCCCTCACCCCAAGCCCCCGGTCACACCTGTGGGGTTCACATGTACAGGGCCCGGCTCAGGCGGACACCGTATTCCGCGTCGGGGTTGGTCGCGGCGTCCCCGACCCTTTCCTGGATCGCTGCGACCGCCAGGTCCCGCCGTTTCGGCAGGCGCGCCGCATCGGCGGCCTCCAGCGCGGCCCGCATCTCGCGGCGGGTGAGATCGGTGCAGTAGCAGGGCGCACCCGGCTGCTGCCGCCAGGACTGCGCGAGCGTTCCGGCATCGAATGCGTCGAACCCGGTGTCCTCGACGAGAGCCATCCCCACGCTGCGCTCCCCATCGCTGTCGGCCGCAACCGGGATGGCGATGCGCTCCGGGCTTCCCGCGGGCTTGTCCTTCCTGGCCAAGGAGTCGGAACCGATCGCGTTCCATGCCTTGACCACGGGTCGGCCCAGTTGTTCGGCCACCCACAGGCTTTCGACCTGGCCTGCCTCGATGGCCGTGATCTTGTCGTCGCGCATCGGATAGTAGTTCGACGTGTCGATGACGACCGTCTCAGCAGGCACCCCGGCTATCAGCGGCGCGATCTGCGCAAGACGGTTCATGGGAATCGACAGGACGACGACGTCCACATCCACCACGGCTTCGGCCGCTGGGACCGCGCGCCCTCCCGAGGCCAGCACGTCGGCCTCAATGGTGTGCGGGCCGCGCGAGTTGGCCACCTTCACGTCGTGTCCGGCAGCGCTCAACCGCTGGGTCAGGGTCTTGCCGATGTGCCCGACTCCCACAATGCCGATCTTCACAGTGGATCTCCTTCGTAGTGATGTGTGCGGCGAAGCGGAAGTGAGCGGCCCCACGCTGTTCTTACGCCGACGCAGGGACGGTGGAGGGGCGTTCGGGCACAACGGTTCCTCTCAGGCGGGGGCAGCTCATGCGCACACCACGCAACGCCGAACCAAGGGGTTCGCGATGGCCGCGTCGCTACACTAGGACCTGACATCGGTGTCAGGGGCAAATCGGGACGGAGGCCGTTCGTGCGGATCGGGGAACTGGCAGAGCAGACCGGGGCCAGCGTGCGTTCCCTGCGCTACTACGAGCAGCAGGGCATGCTCACCAGCGAACGCAGCGCCAGCGGACAGCGCCACTACGGCGAGGACGCCGTGAGCCGTGTGGTGTTGATCCGGCAGTTCTTCGCTGTGGGGATGAACAGCAAGACCATCGCCGCGCTCTTGCCACACATCAGGAACAACGGGGAGCGCTGCCCGCCGCAGGTCCTGCGCCAACTCGTCTCCGAACTCGACCGCATCGACACCCAAGCGGAGGAACTGGCCCGCGCACGCCAGACCCTGGACGGCATGGTCAAGGCCACCCAGGAAGCCATGCGCGGCGAGTGAACACCGCCTGAGCCACGGCTGCCCGTTGACCATCGTGCCTTGGTGCCGCCCCGGCAGATCACCCGCGCGGGTCGCGCAGGGGCCGCAGGCCTTCCACCGTCGGGTCGGTGGGGAAGGTGTGGGAGCCCAGGAAGTTGATGTGGTCGAACCCCGGCGGGGACAGAACGTCCCTGGCCAACCCCACCCGGCGGTTGGGGTCCGGATCCCTCAGAATCAGGATCTGTTCGAGGCCGTGGGCGATGTTGCCGGTGATGACGTCGGGGCCGCTGACGGTGTTGGTGGGCCAAGCGCCACGCAGGCCCTCCACGGTGTCGTGGCGCCAGTCGTTGGCGGCGACCTTCCCGGCGAGGTAGATGACCGTCATGACTTCCTTTCGATGGTGATCTGGCGATCGTGCCCCATCCGTGGACGCCGGAGATAGGGAACGCCAGTTCCGTTCCGATGTTTCCGATCCCGCCTTCCGCCTATCCGGAACCGGTGCGTCTATGCAGGGGTGCCGTTGACGCACGTGTCACAGGCCGCGAACGAGGAACATCACCGTGGCCGCTCCCTCACCGGTCGGTGGTGAGCGCGTCCAGGGCGGCGGCCTTATCGGCGGTGAGTCAATCCTGGCTGACGACTTCGGGCGCAAGGAAGCCCCCACGCAACGCGACGCTGCGCGGGGGCTGTCGTGATCTCAGGCGAAGGTGTGGTGCTGGAAGCCGGGGACGGTGACCGGTCCGGTACTGCTCTCGGTTGGGGCCGGTGGCTCGCCCCCGCTCAGGAGGTGGTGGGCCGTCGCGTAGACCCCGCAGATCAGGCCCGCGATCAGGACCGTTGTCGCCACCGCCGTCAGGACCGGTCGTGCCCGGGGGAAGCGGCGTGCGCACGCCCAGACCAGCAGTGCCAGCCCAGCGAGGATCGACAGGGTCCAGTACACGGGCGAGGTGGTCTCCAGCACGGTCAGCAGGCCGTTGGCGCCGTCCCCCACCAGGATCCCGGCCATGAAGCCGACGCCGACCGGCGCCCACCGGTTCCGGTGGCGCAGCGTGTGGGCGCTCCACCCCAGCAGGGGGCCGACCGTGACCGCGGCCGCACCCCAGAACAGGGTGTAGAAGGGTGAGACCCCGAATCCGCGCAGTATGGAGGCCAGGTCATAGCCGAGCACCATGGCCACCAGCGCCAGGACGCCGATCCCCACGCTGACCCACATGCGGCGGCCGAGCAGGGCCAGCAGGAACGCCGCCAGGCTCCAGGACCCGCTGGCGTTGGCCAGCGAGCTGATGGGGGCGGGCAGCCACCCTTGAGCGAAGGAGGTCAAAAAACCGATGAGGAGGGCGCCCGCGAGGGCGATCCCCAGGGCTGGGAGCGGGGATGCCGTCGCAGCCGGGGACGTTGCGGTGTGGTTCATACCCGTGTCAACGCCCCCGGAGTCTGCACCGGTTCGACGATGGCCTGTGGCCTGGAGAAGGAGGCGAATCTGGCAGGAGCCGTTGATCGAGTGATCTGTATTCTCCGTGGCTCCTACTGTTTTAGTCACCGTGCGTCACGATCGCCGGAGTGGAGGCACGTTGTCAGGGGTATCGGACTTGCGATCCCTGTCGGCTCGGGGTGTCAGCGCCAAATGGAACCGGGTGTCGTTGGAAAACTCCGCGACCGGGGCGAATTCGAGTCGGCACAACAGGGCGACACTGGAGTGGTTGCCATGGGTGACGCCGGCGAACATGTCCGTGGCGCCCAGAACGGTGGCGGAGCTCTCGATGAGCGCGGCGCACGCCGCGCTTGCCCGGCCTTGCCCGGTGGCGGTCTGGCCGAGGCGTCGGTGAGCGGAACCTCGCGGTGATCGCTGTGCTTGCCCTCGCGCACGATCACCCTGCCCTTGCGGGCCGACAGCGGCACGTCCTCGACGTCCAGGGTGACGGGCTCGCTCACGCGTAGCCCGGAGTAGAACAACCGCACAGTCTCGGGCTCGGCCCGCGGGCCCGGGAACTCGCCGCCCTCCAAGCCGACAGCGGTTTCCGAGCCGCGCACTGGGGCCAGGATCGCGGCGACAGGCTGACGTCATACCTCCCTGCTTGCTCAGGCGGAGGTCCGCAGGTGTTCGTGCGCCCACTCTTCGAAGCTGGTCAGGTCGATGCCCAGCGCACGAGCGAACTGCGGCCGGGCCGGCTGGCCCACCACCTCCATGAACTCGTGCGTGGCACCCATGTCTCCCATGCCGGCGGCGCGCGCCTGTTCCTCGGTCATGTCCGGGGCCGTCAGTGGGACGCCCAGGGCGCGGGAGAGGGTCTCGGCGATTTCGGTCATGGTCAGGTAATCGCTGGCGAGCTCCAGTTCCACTTGGTGGAACTCGGCAGGGGCGGACAGGGCAGCCACCACGGCTCGGCCCACGTCTTTGGCTGCTACGAGTGCCAGGTGCGTGCTCGGTTTGACGACGGTGACCAGACCCCCTTCGACGCCGCGGGGGAAGTAGAACCGCATGGAGGGCTCGAAGTTCTCCATGAAGAACGACGGCTTGAGCAACGTCCAGTAGGGAAAGTCGAGTTCGCGCAGCCGGTCCTGGATCGCAGCCTTCGTGCCGAGCGGGGCTTCCATCACCGCCCACTGTCCTTCGGCCCAGCCCGGAGCCTCGACGTGCTGTCCCACGCCGCTGGTGGAGGACTGGACGAACTGCTCCACACCGGCGGCCCGCGCAGTCGTCATGAGGTTTTCCGCCTGGCTGACCTCACCGGCGAAGTCAAACCCCTGCTCGGTGTATGCGGGCATCTGCACGGAGAAGACCGCCCGCACGCCGTCCATGGCCGCCTCAAGGGTCACGGGTTCGGTGAGATCGCCCGCGAACAGGCTGGCGCCGAGTTCTTCGACGGCCCGTGCACGCGGCGTGCTCGGGTCGCGTACCAGGGCGCGCACCGGTGTTCCCTGCGCGAGCAGGGCGCGGGCGGTGGCGCCGCCTTGGCGGCCAGTGGCACCGGCGACGAGAACCGGTGTTGCGGCAGTGGTCATGTGTACATCTCCTCAGTGGTCACGCACACCACAAACGGCGGGGTACGCCGTTTCATGTTCGCTACAATACGGCGGGGCCCGCCACTTAGCAATATTGGAGAGACCATGCCCGGTCAGCGCTCGGACGCCCGCCGCAACTACACGCACATCCTCGCCGTGGCCGAGGCCGAGGTGGCTGCCCAAGGAGCCCAGGCATCCCTGGAGCAGATCGCCCGCGTCGCAGGCGTCGGATCAGCCACCGTGCGGCGCCACTTCCCCACCCGCAAAGCCCTGCTCGAAGCCGTCTTCAAGAAGCGCGTCCATGCTCTGTGCGATCGCGCTCATACGCTCTGCGGCGAGCACGACAGCCGCTCCGCGCTGGTGGAATGGCTGCGCGAGCTGCTCGCCTACTCACTCGCCGCACGCGGTCTGGCAGACGTCCTCTCCTACCAGCCACTCCAGGACGAGGCCACCCAGGACTCCTGTGCGGCAGCCATCGGTGCGGCCGGCGCCTTGCTGCTACGCAGGGCCATTGACGACCAGGCTGTCCGGGCGGACATCACCATCGACGATCTACTCACAGTGATCGTCGGAATCGCCTTGGCCACCGAGAATTACACCGACCCGGCGATGCAGGCGGACCGCGCCTTCCGGCTCACGGTCGCAGGGTTCGGGGCCAACGGCACCTGAGCACTCGTGCGCGGCACCATCACAGCCCTGGCTCAGTGCGTCAACCTGCCCACGAAGCTGGTCCCCGGACCGGGTCCGACAGCGGGGGCCGGCTTGTGACTGCGGACCACCTGTCGTCAAACGATCGTCGAGGGCACCCACGAAGGGCTCGACGCCGCCCGCGCCGCGGGCAAACGCTTGGGACGGCCCCCGGCGATGACGCCGGAGCAGGTCCGCCACGCCCGCGACCTGCTGAGCCGCCCCGACAACTCGGTGGCCTCCATCGCCCGCCTGCTCGGGGTGTCCCGCTCGACCCTGTACAAGCACGTGCCGGAGCTGTCCGGCGGCCGCCGCACTCAACTCCAGGGGACCACGTGAACAGCGACGAAGATCTACGCCTTGCGCACCACATGGCCGACCCCGCCGCAGAGATCTCCCTGCGGTATCTGAACCTTGGTGATCTCCGTCCCCAGAACAAGCAGGACGGCAGCCCTGTCACCTCGGCCGACCATCGCATCGAGCAGGAGTTGCGCGCCCTCATCGACCGGATGCGCCCGTAGGACGCGTTCACGGGCGAGGAGTTCGGTACCTCGGGCGGCGGTCCGCGGCGATGGTTCGTCGACGCGATCGACGGTACGCGCAGCTACCTGGCCGGCACACCGGAGTGGGGAACGTTGATCGGACTCACCCACGACGGCAGCGCCGGTCTCGGCCTGGTCTGCGCTCCGGCCCTACAACGGCGCTGGTGGGCCATTTCGGGTCACGGGGCCTGGACCATCGGTCCACCAGGGGGCGGTTCTGGCGGAGGCCGGGAAGCGGCCCAGTGCCCCTTTCGGTCTTATCTTGTCCGCCTCCCTACGGGGGCGCAAGGCGGCCCGCTTCTTCCGAAGGCCCGGCGATCAGGACATAGTCCAGTTCCCGCCGGGTAGCACACGGGAGTGCTGTCCCTTCCCGAGTACACCCCCGCTTTGCGAGACCGGTTCGCGGCCCACGGATACCTCCCCCTGCCCTCGCTGATCCCGACCGGGGCGCTGCCCGTGCTGGCACACGAGGTGGGGCGCTTGGAGGAACTGGCGGTGCGGCGCGACTTCGCCATGGCCTCCACCGACTCCTCCCCGCGCCACATGACCACCCTCGGCGGCCACGCCATCGCCCGGCACTCCCGCCTCATCTGCGACCTGTACCGCCGCGAGGACCTCCTGTCGTGGATCGGCGCGGTCGCGGGCATCGAAGCAGTGGAGGTCCAGGACCTGCTGGAGAGGCACGTCATCAACATCCTCCACCAGCAGGGCGACACCCACGGCGCGCACACCGACGACTACCCCATCGCCCTCGTCCTGTTCGTCGAAGCACCCGCCCAGGCCGCCGACGGCGGCCTACTGGAGTACACCCCCCACCACGCTGCCCTGAGCGGCCTGGAGTCCGCCGCCGCACGCCGCGCCCACCACCTGCCGGGCCAGGGCTACCTCCTGCGAGCCGATACCACCGCCCACCGGGTCACCCCCCTGAACGGGCCCGGGCTGCGCCGAGCGGTCCTCAACCTCGCCTACACCACCCCCGACCGGCAGCAGGCCCGCACCACCTCCGCCGCCCAGCTGTACTGATCTGCCCGAACCCGAGGGCGCCGCGGTTCCGCTTCCGCACTGGTCAGCAGTTCGCAAGAAGGAGCCCCAGCCGATAGGTACTCTCCGCAAAGGCACCGTCTCCCACCGTGACTTCGTGAAGGATTGGTCGCGCCGCGCGATCGCGCCGCGTTCCTTCCCTCGATGGGATCACAGATGGTCGAGTTCAAGGTCTCCCGCACCGAACGCCTGGAGCGGCTGCGCGCGCAGCTACAGGGCGGCCCCGCACCCAAGGGCGTGCGGCAAAGGGAGGCCCCGTCGCGGGGAGCGCGGATCTTCCTCGGGGTGCTGCTGCACGGTGCGGCCCGCCGCGAGGCGGGACTGGAGCTCACCGACCTGGAATCGCGCCTGGTGGAGACGATCGGGCGGGTGCTCTCCAAGGAGGAGATCAACGACTTCGGCCGACTGTTCCAGGAGGACGCCTCCCTGGCGCACGCGGCGAAGGTGTTCCCGGACAGCGTGGCAGGGCGTCCCCTGGAGCGGGGATATGCGATGGAGGACCTCGTCGCGGACCTGCCGGTGCTGCGCGAGGAGATCCTGGCCCAGCCGAACGTGTCCGTGATCGACCTCGACACCCTCACCGAGGAGCAAGCCCAGGGTGGCGCCGTCGTGGACTCCGAGGAGTTCATCAAGGGGGCCCAGGACCACGGGTACGGGGTGACACTGGTGACCGCCCTCGGGGAGAGGTCCACCCCGGTCGGGGCCGGCCTGATGCAGGACCGGCTGGAGCTGACGCGGTTCTACTGCGGGCGGGAATCCACCGAGATCAGCGGGTCGGACGAGGTCTACTGGGCGTTGAGCGCCGGCTCCGACAGGGGGGTCAAGCGCTCGGGGATCACCCGCGCCTACGGGGACGTCGACCGGGGCGAGACCCATCACCTCGATGCCGACACCGTGGTGTTCGAGGGGCTGGTCGACCGGGGTCTGATCTTCACTATCCAGTGCTGGGAAGAAGACGAGGGTGTCGACCCCGAACTGGCGAAGACCGTCAACGACATCAGCCAGACCCTGGAGCTGACCGCCAGTGTGATGAAACTGCTGCCGCTGGGCAAGAAGTGGGAGGTGGCGACCGCCTTCGTCGAGTTGGCCGCCGCGGTCGCCGACCTCATCAGCATGATCCTGGGGTGGTTGGAGGACGACTTCGTGCAAGAGCGCACGCTTGCCGTCGACCGGGCCGCCCTGGAAGCCATCGCCGCCCTTCCCGGAGGAACGGGGCACGAGGTTGGTTGGAACTACTCCCGTTCCAGTGAGGGATCGTTCGACCTCTTCATGCGGCACAAGGTCCATCGGACAGGCGGCCAGGTCAAGGTCATCTCCCGGCACGGGAACACCTGGGGCACGCCCATCCCTCTCCCCGAGGGGACCAGTGGCGTCACACCCGCGTTGGCGGCCTTCGGCGACCACCTGTACGTGGCGCGCGGCGAGGTGGACGGCAGGGTGTACATCAGCCGGTTCGACGGCATTAGCTGGAGCCCGTGGAGCTGGGTGCTGGGCCATCGAACCCTCGGCGCCCCGGCCCTGGCTGCCATGGCAGGCACCCTGTACCTGGCCCACACCGGACAGGACGGCCTGTCCTATCTGACCAGCTCCACCAACGGCCTCAACTGGGGCGGCACCCGGGCCGTACCGAACCTGCCCCTCACCTTCCGAGGGCCCGCCCTGGCCGTGCACCAGGCCCGCCTGAACTACGCGGTCACCGAAACCGACACCGGGCGCATCTGCCTCGTCTCCTCCTCCCCCGACGTCACCACGTGGTCCTCTCGTCTGTACGTGTCCGGTTACCAGACGCCGTCCTCCCCGGCACTGGCCGCGACCGGCATCTACCGGGAGGTGGCCCATACGGGCCTGAACGGGCAGCTGTTCCACACCCGCCACAACCAGGAGCAGAACTGGCCCGCTCCCACCCAGCTGTCCGGCAGCACCCGCGACACCCCCCGCCTGGGCTACGCCGGCGGCAAGCTGCACTGCGCGGTCACCGGCACCGACGACAGGGTCTACCTCTACTACCTCGACGGCAGCACCTGGCACAGCTTGTCCGTCCCTGCCGCCGGCGTGGCTCTGACGGCTCCCTCCGTCGCCGAGTACAAGAACGGCCTCTACCTCGCCTACGCCCAAGGCTGACCGCTGGCGGCGCCTGGGGGCGGGAAGGAGTACCGGGGTCGAGGAGAACCGCTCCAGGATCTGGCGCTTCCCGCTCCTGAAAGTCACGGCGAGATCATGACAGCCCCCGCGCAACGCACCGTTGTCCGGGGGTTGTCGTGTGCCCGCAGTCGCCAACCCCGGTTGCCTGACCGCCGGCAAGGTTCACCCATCAGAGGTGACGTTTAGGAAGATTGCGCCCTCGTCGGACGGGCGCCGGGGGCTCAGGAAGCAGCGGAACCGGATCCGGTGTTACCTCAACGGCACCTGTGGGGTGTGGCGACCTGACCGAGCACGGATAACCCCGCGCCGCGAGCGACGCGGAGCCGTCCCGAGCAGCTCTCAGACGCTCAGCATCGCGCACCCACGGGCAGGTTGGCCTTGTAGTCGCCGCCCAGGGCGATCGCGGTGACCCAGCCGATACCTCCGGAGTGCAGGCGCAGGCGGACCCACACATTGCTGGTGTAGCCGAGATAGGTGATCTCCTGGTAGCGCCCCCAGCACTCGGCGCTGTGGGAGTGAGGGGCCACGACGTGGCTGATCGGGCTGCTGGTGTCGCGCGCATGCCCCAGCCGCCGCCGTGGACCAGGAGCCGCTGTCCGCGTTCGGCCCAGGCCAGGGCGGGTTCCCTACCGCGGGTCGCTTCGAGGCCGGAGGTGTCCGATCGACGGAGCGACGGTGACGGTACCGAGTCGACGTGGCAGACGTGCACCCGGGGCGGTGGCTCCCGATCGTGCCGCGTACCGCGCCACGATCGGGAGCCAGAAACCGGAGAGGACGACGAACGTGTCGACCCCTCGTCCGCGCCATGATCGGAAGAGCTCCTCAACCGCCTCCTCCGTAACGGCCTCCGACGGGTCCCTCGCGATGCCCTGGCCCGCCAACGCGACACGGAAGTCCCGGTGGAAGGCCCACTTCATCTTCTCGGTGGTGGCGCGCTCGTCCTCGGGGAGCAGCCGTTCCAGCACGGTGACACGGACGTCGCCGCCCCGCTCCCGCACACGGCGGGCGAGCAGTAGGCCGGGCACGTGCACTCCGAGCGCGACACCGAAGGTGAGGATCTCGATCATCGAGCGCCCCCGCCCGCCTCGCCGGCGAGGGCACCCAGGCTCGCGAGCAGCTCCTGCCGCACGAGGCCGGCCACGTACTCGTGCTCCGGGCCGGACGCGCCGCGAGGCACCGCCTCGACCAACATGACCAGGTACAGGTAGCACCTGTAGAGCGCCAGGCGCCGCCGGGTCCGGGTGTCCAGGTCCATCACGCCGCCCGCTGCCCGGTAGCCCTCCAGGAAGGCCGGGTCGTCGGCGATGTCGCCGAACAGGGCCAGCGACACCATCTCGGCCAACGGGTCCCCCCAGAAGGCGCGCTCACCGTCCACCAGGCCGGTGATCACCGGCCCGTGCCGGGTGTCGTCGGTGAGGATGTTGCCCGCCCACAAGTCGAAGTGGACCAGGACCGGGGTGTGGACGTCGTCGAGGAGGTGCGCCTGGGCGCGTACCAGGTCGCTGACGCGGTCCACGGGCGCCGGCAGGGGCGCGGCGAAACGGCGGGCGTCCGCCAGTACCGCGTCGACCATGGACAGGAAGGCGGTCCGCCAGTTTGGGGCCAGTCCCGCCTGGGGGTAGCCGAAGGCGTCTCCGGTGATCTGGTGCAGGTCCGCGACCAGGCCGCCCAGCTCGGCGCGCAGCCCGTCCCACTCGGTCTTGCCGGTGCGGCGGCGGCGTGAGTACAGGGTCTGGCCCGGAAGGCGGGTCATGAGTAGGAGGTCGCTGCCGACCACCTCGTGGCCGAAGTCGGCATGCACCACCTCGGGGACGGGCAGACGGTCGGGGACGGTGCGGTAGAACAGCTCCTCGGTGCGCGTGATCCCGTATTCATAGGTCATTCTCGGCGTCGACAGGTCCGGTGCGACCTTCAGGACCAGGTCGGTCCCACCGGCCATGCGTACCCGGTAGACGCTGTTGAAAGTTCCCTCGGCCAGCTCTTCGTAGGCATTCAGTCGCCCGGGGTCGATCCCGGCCGCGGCGAGCACGGCCCGCACCCCCTCGCGGTCCACACCGACCCGGTCTTCCGATGTCATCTGGCCTCCTTCGCCCCGCTCTCGCGTACGGCGTCCCGCTGGATCTGCGTCATCGTCTCGACCCGCCGCGCGGCGGCGGCGAGTCCGCGTCCGGCCACGTCGTGGCCCGTCATGAGGAGTTCCCTCACAGCGTCGAACTGGTGACGGAACCGCGTTGACGGCCACCGACGTCGCCCGTCCGACGAAGTCGATGACCGCTCCGGCCACGGCGGGGCCGGCCAGTTTGGACACGCTGTCGGAACTCTGCAGTCGGGAGTTCGCGGCGAACAGCGCGCCGGGCTGGACGAGGGCGGACAGGTAGGACTGGGCGCGACCGCCCCACCCGTGCTCCACCAGGTCGACACAGATCCCCTGCCCGGGTGTCGAAGGAGCGACGTTGAAGCGTTCACCACCGAAGCCCGTCTCCTCGAACAGGCAGAGGGTGTTGGAGAAGGGGCAGGAGCCATCGGAGCCAGACCGGTTCTCGGTGGCCTGACGTGTCGATTTTGACCGCCTGGTGGCGAATGAACCATGGAAGCTGTTCCAGCGGGTCGTCTCCGAATCACCCACCCGAACTCGTGACGGTGGACGGCGCAGCCCCGGCGACTGCGCGGAGTTGACCACGATCATCTTCGTGGACACGCCCGGCCGCACCTGGGCCCGATTCCCGCCGACGTCCGCCTCTTCCGACCCCACAGCGCTCCTTCATTGCCTGGGAAGCAAAACCTGGAGAGAGTTTCTTCGCTCGGGTGGTTGAACCACGTCGGAGTGTGCCATAGACCGGAAAACGCCATCGGGGCGATATGCCCGTTTTGTTGACTACTGTGGCGAACTTTGTGTAGCGCCAGGGACTCCTGACCACATCCGGCCACCTCGGCGTCGATCGGTAACCAGCAAATGAGCAGATCAACCACCCTCCCGTTTGAGTATTGGATGAGGCGTCCAACCCCCGCAGCCAACCAGCGGATAAATAAAGACTTGTGGGAGAGACCAGGGCGGTGTTAGAACCTCCAGCGCTCTTAAATGCACGACTGCATTAAAAATGCAGAATCAGAAATTTGACACCCGGAAACCAGCACGTTTCCTTTGCCTCCCGGAAGGTGGTAGTCATATTTGTAGCACTCATGCATCACCCAATTGAAGACATTGAAAATCCCATGCCAGTCACACCAAGATGGCCCAGGCGCCAGCTCGTACTGCTTACCCCTGAGGGGATCGAAGCTATCCAGGCCTCTCAAGCGCTCACCCTGCTGGAGGAGGATGGAAAAGGAGTACGGGCTCCCTTGCTGATGCCGACGGCCGTCCCGTCGCACCACTACGAGAGAAACTCGGGTGGAGTTCAGAGGAGATCGTCGTGTTTTTGCGCCAGGGGGCGGACAAGGAAGCATTGGTACATGGCGTTGGCGGTGCGGAAAACTACCGGACGCGCACCTTTACGACGTAGATCACTCAGGTATGACGTCAGCCCGGCAGACGAGGGAGCAACAACCCCCCCGCGGACGGCGCGGCCGGCTCCCGCGACAGGAGCGCCCCGACCACGGAAGCCCGCCCTTCCGGGCACCGCTTCGACGCCGGGCAGTTGGTGAGGCTAACCTAACGTCGGGGTTTCTCGCCCTTATGTACCGCTCGCTGAGGAGGAAGAGACACCGTGCGCATCGAACACCCTCGCCACCGCGCGATGATCCGCACCCGGG
The DNA here is from genome assembly GCF_042716955.1 of Nocardiopsis sp. NPDC058631. Classification (NCBI taxonomy): domain Bacteria; kingdom Bacillati; phylum Actinomycetota; class Actinomycetes; order Streptosporangiales; family Nocardiopsidaceae; genus Nocardiopsis; species Nocardiopsis sp. NPDC058631. The sequence continues at coordinate 52,940 of NZ_JBHXQY010000016.1, forward strand.
TGGTGCGCACCACGCGGGTCAGCAAGCACTTCGTCACGGTGACCCTCGGCGGCGCCGAACTGGAGGGGTTCGACTTCCTCGGACGCGACCAGTTCGTGCGCCTCTTCCTCCCCCGGGAGGGGCAGGAACGGCTGCACATGCCCGCCGACGCGGACAAGCGCTGGGTGGAGCAGTTGTACGCCATGTCGGACGAACGCAAACCGCACGTGCGCAGCTACTCCGTCCGCCGCTTCGACCCGGAGGCGCTCGAACTCGACCTGGAGTTCGTGGACCACGGCGACGCCGGACCGGCCTCCGCCTGGGCCACCGCAGCGGCCCCCGGCGATGAGGCGGGCCTGCTCGCCGACGGCGTGTACTACGTGCCCTCCGAGGGGACCGACTGGCAGCTCCTCGTGGGCGACGAGAGTGCCGTGCCCGCCCTGGTCTCGATCCTGGAGCAGGCCCCAGGCGACCTGAGAGCCCAGGTCTACCTGGAGGTGCCCTCCCACGACGACGTCCGGCCGCTGCCGGACCTGCCCGGCGTTGACGTGCACTGGCTGCCCCGCACCGACCCGCACGCCCTCCCAGGCAAGCTCGCCCTGGAGACCGTTCGCGCCGCCGTCTTCCCCCAGGGCCGCCCCTTCTGCTTCGTCGCCGGGGAGAACGCCCTGCCCACGGGCCTGCGGCGGGTGCTGGTCCGCGAGCGCGGCGTGCCCAAGTCCGACATCGCGTTCGTCGGCTACTGGCGCCACGGCACCTCGGCCATGGACTGACCGGGCACAACCCCGGTACGTCCTGCGCCGTTCACCCTCCTCCCGGAGCAGGCTCCGGGAGGAGCTGGGGCCCGGCACGTCCCTCATCCCGCGAGGTAGGCGAGGACCGCCAGGACCCGCCGGTTGTCGGTCGGGCTCACCGGCAGGTCGAGTTTGGCGAAGATCCCGCTCACGTGCTTGGCGACCGCCGCCTCGGTGACCACCAGCGCCTCCGCAGCGGCGGCGTTGGTGCGGCCCCGTGCCATCAGCTCCAGCACCTCGCGCTCGCGCGGGGTCAGCCGCTCCAGGACCGACCGGTTGCGGCGGCGGCCCAGCAGACGCCGCACCACCTCCGGGTCGACGACCGTACCCCCGGAGGCCACCCGCTCCAGGGTGCCCAGGAACTCGTTTACGTCCCCGACCCGGTCCTTGAGCAGGTAGCCGACCCCCTCGGTGCGGCTCTCCAGGAGTTCGGCGGCAGCCGCTCCCAACACGTACTGGGAAAGGACGAGGACGCCCGTCCCGGGGTGCGTGCGGGTGAGCGCGATCGCGGCGCGCAAGCCGTCGTCGTTGTGGTCCGGCGGCATGCGCACGTCGGTGATCACGACGTCGGGCCGGTGCACGGCCACCGCGGACAGGAGCGCGGTGGCGTCGCCGACCGAGGCCGCCACCTCGTGCCCGACCATGGCGACGAGCTGTTCCAGGCCCGCGCGCAGCAGCACCGAGTCCTCGGCGATCACGACCCGCACGGAATCCTCACCTCCACCGTCGTGGGCCCTCCCCCGGGGCTGGTCAGGGACACCCGCCCGCCCAGTGCCGCCGCCCGGTCGGCGAGACCGGTCAGCCCGCTCCCCCGGCCCGGGTCCGCACCGCCGCGGCCGTCGTCGGTGACCGTGAGCAGCAGGGCCCTCCGCCGGGCGGCCCCGCCCACCCGCAGGCCCACCCGGACGGTCTCGGCGCCGGAGTGGCGGGCGGCGTTGGCCACGGCCTCCGCCGCGCAGAAGTACGCGGTGGACTCGACCGCGTCGGGCAGCCGCCCCACGCCACCCGCCGCGACGGCGACCTCCACCTGCTGGGTGTCCGCGAGCTCTTCCAGCGCCGCGACCAGCCCGCGCTCGGTCAGGGCCGCCGGGTGGATGCCGTGCACCAGCTCGCGCAGCTCGGCGAGGGCGGCACGGGCGTCGGCGTGGGCCTGGCCGACCAGGGCCCTGGCCTGGTCGGGGTCCTCGTCGAACCGGTCGGCGGCCATGCCCAGGCGCATGACCAGCGCGGTGAGCCGCTGCTGGGCGCCGTCGTGCAGGTCGCGCTCGATGCGCCGCCGCTCGGCGGTGAACCCGTCCACGATTCGCGTCCGGGAGCGGGACACCAGGACGAGTCGCTCGCCGAGTTCGGCCAGCTCCTCCCCCTGTGGCGCGGTCAGCAGCGCCCGTGCCAGCCGGGCCCGGCCCGCCGCCAGGACCATGGTCAGGTAGGCGGCCGGCGGCAGCACTGCCAGGCCGAGGAGTATGTCGGGGACGGCGGTGACCGTATTGTCGGCGCCCTGGGCGGCGCGCAGCAGCGGCGAGGCCAGCAGGGCCGCCGGTACTCCCGCCAGGAGCACGACCAGGACCAGTTCGACCACGCACAGCAGTACCAGCAGCAGGCCGTGGGCGAGTTCCAGCCAGGTGGCCGCCTCGCGGGAGCGCCACCGGGCCCACCCCGAGGGTCCCGTTCCCGGCGGCGGGGGCGTGTGCGGGGAGGGCGCGGGAGCGCCGCCCACCAGGGCGAGCCTGCGCCGCTCGACCGCCCCCAGAGGCACGCCCGCCAGGGTGAGCAGCGGCCAGCACAGGACGGACCATGCCACGGCGACCGGGGCCGACGTCGCCAGGTAGAGCAGCGCGCGCCACGGCCAGGGGGTGAGGAGGACTGCGACCGGGCGGCGTACGAGTGCCGGCCACAGAGCCGTTTCAGCGTCGTTCTCTCGCACCGGAAAATCCTATGCGCCCCCTTCCGGGAAGAGGGGGTCCGGTGGAGAAGAGGGGTGCCCGCCCCACCCTGGATGTCGAGGTTCCTCTACCTCTCCCGTCCCGCACCACGAGGCGTCCGGGGGCCGGGTTCCGCTCCCCCGGAATCCGGGGCGTCGGGAACCCCGGGAGCGGTGGTGAACTACCGGTCAACCTGGCGTTGTTCTGCGTCGGCGGCGTTCTGCCGGCCGGTGCCCGGGGTTCTTCTGCGACCCGTACGCGCCCGGCCACAGCCGTCGGCCGCGCCCCCCTTCCGCCATGACGGCGGGGCGTGTAACGTCACCGACGATCAATGCACCTGGAAGCGAATACAGGACTACCGGAGGAGCGACACTCGGGGCGATAGTCATCGGCGCGGGAAACATGAGCAGGCGATATATTCCTGCATTGCACGATCCCGCCGAGGCACGACTTCCCCTGCGATCCTGCACCGTCTCGGATATCACTACTTCCCCCTGTCGACTGTTGTCTGATCATTGTTCATCAACGACTCATCCAAGGAAGGTACGTGCGGCATCCGCGTACTGCTGACCGGATGAGGAAGATTCTCTTACGAATACGCTGACAGGTCGGCGACGTGCGCAGGTCGGCCGAGCGCACAGGGTGCGGAGGCGACGGAAGTGCGAAAATCCCATCGATCGGCGCCATCACGCCCGCACATGAGAGACCTCGATGCCCAGCACGACTGTAAGCAGCGAAAAGGCGACTGCCTATGGCGCTTTCGCGGCGAACGGCGTAATGTACGCCGCACTTGTGAGTCGCGTTCCGGCTTTGGGGGCGGAGCTGGGTCTGTCCACGGCAGAACTCGGACTGCTTCTGTTGTGGCTGGCCGCCGGGGCAGTGTCCGGACTCCCGGCCGCAGGCCTCCTGGTCCAACGTCTCGGTGGGAGCCGAGGAATCACCGTCGGCATCTCTCTTTCGGGAGCAGGACTGTTACTGCTCGCCATCGGCCTGGGGATAGCCTCGTGGCCCGTCGCAGCGGCCGCACTCTTCTTCGTCGGGTTGGGGATGGGCCTGTGGGAAGTCAGCATGAACGTTCTCGGCTCACGCATAGCACACCTCATCGGCAGCGAGAACCTGTTACCGCGACTTCACGCCGCGCTCAGCCTGGGAACCGTGGCCGGGGCTCTTCTCGGTGCATTTCTAGCGAGCATGTCGGTGCCTCTGCCGAGCCAGAACTTGGGCATGGTGGGCCTGCTGGTGCTGATAGCTTTTCTACTCAGGCGGGTTACACCAAGCGCGGACACGCGTGGCACAGGCGATTCCACGCGCGCACCCGGAGGCGTACTGCTGGCATGCTGGCGTGAACGGCGAACCCTTCTTATCGGAATATGTGTCCTGGGATTCGCCTTCGCCGAAGGTACAGCCAACGAATGGATCGCTTATGTTCTGGTCGACGGTTATGGCGCCGCCGAGCACACGGGAGCTCTTGCGTTTGCCGCCTTCGTGGCAGCGATGACGGCGGGGCGTCTCACCGGAGGTGCTCTCGTTGCTCACGTCGGCCGCGCCGGCGTCCTTCGCGTCTCCGTCGGGCTGGCCCTTTGCGGCGTACTTGTTGTGGCTTTCGGCAACGCGGTCGCTTGGGCTCTCGTGGGAGCGCTTCTGTGGGGGTTGGGGGCCGCGATGGGGTTTCCGGTCGGCATTGCGGCGGCGGCTGACGACCCAGCAAGAGCCGCAGCGAGGGTGTCTGTCATCAGTTCGTTGGGCTATGCGGCCTTCCTGGGGGGACCACCGCTGCTGGGTTTGCTCGGGGGGCTCTACGGCATCCAGCAGGCAATACTGATTGTCTGTGCGGCGCTTTTGTTGGCCTTCCTCGCGGCGGGGTCCACTCGGCAGATCACCGACATCGGGGACAGAGAAAATCCTCAGGGGACCCAGTAGGAAGCACGAGGCATTCGCAACTGTGGAGGCCTTCTCGCCGGCACAGTGATTCGGGAGTTCGAGGGGCCGAACGCGGACGCCCCACCTCCGTCCTGGCCCAGAGGTGGTGTCACGTCATCGCTACCCTGGCCCCGACCGCAACCGCCCTCGAAGTGGCGGCCGTGCCCGCCACCGCCGCGAAGGCGGCCCCGCGAGCGCGTGCGGCGGCCTCCAGGGCACGGCCCTGGTCCGGTGCCTTCCCTTCCGCCTACCGCCGACCCGCCGAGACCCCCAGTCCCGACCAACCCCTGCGAGACCGTATGAGCTGGTCCGAACGCATCGTGAAGAGTGACGGCGTCCGCATCTCCTGCCGCGACTGGGCAGGAACCGGACGACCTGTGGTCCTGCTGCACGGACTGGCCGGCCACGCGGGTGAATGGGATGCCGTCGCCCGGCAGCTGAGCGTCCGACACCGGGTCGTGGCAGTCGACCAGCGCGGCCACGGTGCCAGCGAACGCCTCCCCGACGACCTGTCCCGCGCCGCCTACGTCGCCGACGTCGTCGCCGTACTCGACCAGCTCGACCTCCGGACGCCCGTCCTGATCGGCCAGTCGCTCGGCGGCCACGCTGCCATGCTCACCACCGCCGCACACCCCGACCTCATCCACGCACTCGTCCTGGTCGAAGCTGGTCCCGGTGGCCCGAACCCCTCCGTACAGGAGGAGATCGGTGGATGGCTCGACTCGTGGCCGAACCCCTTCCCGTCGCGGCAGGCCGCCGTCGACTTCCTCGGCGGCGGGGCAGTCGGCGAAGGCTGGGCAGCCGGGCTGGAGGAACGCGACGGCGGCTGGTGGCCGCGTTTCGACCGCGACGTCATGATCGACTCGCTGGACGAGAACGCCCGGCGCTCCTTCTGGAACGAGTGGACGAGGATCGCATGCCCGACCCTGGTCGTCCTCGGCCAGTTCGGCATCATCCCCCCGCAGGAGATCCACGACATGCTCCGCCTGCGACCGGACACGACAGCCGTGAGCATCCCCCGCGCAGGGCACGACGTCCACCTCGAACGAACCGACGTGCTGCAACGGATACTCCGGGAATTCCTCAGCGACATTCCCACGTACCCCGCCCACAGGCGCACCTGACCCGGAGAAGCCGTACCCGAGGCCCTCCAGCACGCCCGTCCCCCGGCCACCCGCGTCGCGCCGTCGGGCATACGCGCTCCCCGGGCACACGCGCCCGGGGAGCGCGTGTGCCCGACCCGTTCCCGCTACGGCGCGAGCGCCTCACCGTCCACGACGGGCGTGCCCTGCCAGCTGCTCCAGAGCACGGCGTAGCGGCCTCCGGCCGCGACCAGCTCCGCGTGCGGCCCCTGCTCGACGATCCGGCCCTGGTCCATCACCACCACCCGGTCGGCGGTCCGGGCCTGGGTGAGCCGGTGCGCCACGACGAGGGTGGTGCGCCCCGCCGTGGCCGCGGCTGCGGCCCGCTCCAGGCGCCGGGCACCGGAGCTGCCGGCCTCGGCCGTGGCCTCGTCCAGGACGGCGACGTCCGGGTCGGCCAGGACCAGGCGGGCCAGCGCCAGGTGCTGGGCCTGTTCTGCGGTCAGGGCGTGGCCGCCCTCGCCGACGACCGTGTCCAGCCCCTCGGGCAGGGCGCGCACCCACTCCAGGGCGCCGACGGCCTCCAGCGCTTCCCCGGCGTCGTCCTCGGTGGCCTCGGCGCGCGCCAGGCGCAGGTCCTCCAGGAGGGTCCCGGCGAACACGTGGGTCTCCTGGCTGACCAGGTACACGTGCTCGCGCACCCGGCGTTCCCCGAGCTCGTCGAGGGGGACGCCGCCCAGGTAGACGGTCCCCCGGCTGGGTGTGCGCAGCCCGCTCACCAGGGCCGCAAGCGTGGTCTTGCCGGCGCCGCTGGCCCCGACCAGGGCCACCCGTTCCCCGGCCGCGACGTCCAGGGTCACCTCCTCCAGTGCGGGCGGGGCACCGGCCCCGTAGGAGTGGGTGACGCCCTCGATCCGCACGGTGGAGCCCGCGGGCCCCTCCTCGGCGCCCGGGTCGCGCTCCTGCGGGAGGTCGACGACACCCGCCAGCCGGGCCAGGCTGGCCCCGGCCGACTGGACCTCGTTGAAGTTCATCACGAGGAAGATCATCGGCCCGAACAGGCGGTGGAAGTACAGGGCTGCCGCGGTGACCATGCCGACCGTGGCGAGGTCGCCGCGCACCAGCCAGAACCCGGTGACCAGCACGGCGGTCAGGCCCACGCACTCGGCGCCGTTGAGGCGCGACCCGAAGCGGGTGAACAGGCGGAACACCTCCACGGTGATGTCCCTGGCCGCACGGGACCTGTGCGCGACGCGGGCCTCGTGCTCGTCCTCCAGGCGGTACGCGCGCACGGTGCCGCGTCCGCGCAGGGCTCCCATCATCGCGTGCGAGCGCTCGCCCATGGCGATCCGCTCGCGGGCGTAGTAGGGGCCGGAGCGGGGCAGGTACCAGCGCACGGCCATCGCGTACACGGGCAGCGCGCAGAGCCCGGCCAGGCCCAGGCGCCAGTCCAGGGCGGTCATGCCCACCGCGGTGAGCACGACCGTGGCCAGGGCGACCACCACGTCGGGCCCGGTGCGCGCGATGCTGCTGGTGACCACGGCGACGTCGTCGCCGACCCTGGACAGCAGGTCGCCGATGCGGACCCGTTCGAGCCGGGTGGCGGGCATGTGCAGGACCCGGTCCATGACGCGCTCGCGCAACCCCGCCAGGACCGTCTCGCCGACCCGGCTGACCATCCACGCGCCCAGTCCCACGAGCAGTCCGCCGACCACCGCGGCGGCGGCGATCAGCGCGGCCGAGCGCAGGACGGCGTCCGGGCTCGCCCCCGCGGAGATGTCGTCGACCATCCGGCCCAGTACCCAGGGGGCGACCAGTCCGGCGCCGCTGCCCGCGAGCACGGTCAGCAGGGCCAGGGGGGTGGCCCATCCGGTGCGGCTCACGCCCTCCCCGAGCACGGCCCAGGTCCTGCGGGCGGTGGCGGTGGGGAGCAGGTCGCCGCCGGGGTGGTCCGCGGCGGCGGGGGGCGCCTCCGCGGTGTCCGTGGAAGTGGTCGCGCTCATCGGAGCACCGCCTCGCCGTAGTGCCGGTCTTCCTCGACCAGTCGTGCGTGTGTTCCGGTGCTGTGCACCTGCCCGCCGACGAGCACGACGACCCGGTCGGCGCGGGCCAGCAGTGCGGGGCTCGCCGCCACGACCAGGGTCGCCCCCGCCGTCGCGCGTCCTGCCCGCGCGGCGGCGACGCCGCGCGCGATGGCCTCCTCGGTGACCGCGTCCACGGCAGTGGTGGGGTCGTGCAGGACGAGCACGGGCGGGTCGGCGGCCAGGGCGCGGGCCAGGGCCACGCGCTGGCGCTGGCCGCCGGACAGGTTGGCGGCCTGGTCGGAGACGGGCCGGTCGAGGCCGTCGGGGTGGCCGACGACCAGGTCCTCGGCGGAGGCCGCCCGCAGCGCGTCGAGCAGCCGTTCGTCGTCGGGTTCGGTGCCGGTGACCAGGTTGGAGCGCAGGGTGCCCTCGAACAGGGCGGACCCGTGCTCCTCGACCAGGACCGTGGCGCGCAGGGCTGCCAGGTCCAGGTCGTGGACGGGGACGCCGCCGACGGTGGCGGAGCCGCCGGTGCCCTCCGGGTCGCCCCGGCCCGAAAGCAGTTCCAGCAGTGCCTCGGCGTCGCGGGGGTCGGTGGTGAGCACGCCGACGAACTCGCCGGGGACGAGCCGCAGGTCCACGTCGCGCAGGGTGCGGTAGGAGACGCCGGACAGCTCCACGAGCGCGTCCCCGCCACTCTCCTGCGGGGACCGGTTCCCGGGGGTGACGGCGTCGGGCGCGTTGAGCAGCCTGACCAGCCGCTCGGCGGAGGCACGGGCGGTCGCGAAGATCTGACCGACCATGCCCAGGCCCTGGACGGGCTCGGCGAGGAACTGGGCCAGGCCGATCACGATGACGAGTTCGCCGATGGTGAGACGGCCCTCCAGTGCCATCCACCCGGCCGCGCCCGCGACGCAGGCGAGGAACACGGCGCTGGCGGCGGTGACCAGTCCCCGGTAGACGCCGCTGCTGGCGGCGGCGCCGACCGATGCCTCCAGTGCTCGCACGCTGGCGGAGCGGTAGCGGAGGGCGGCGTTGTGGCGGGCACCGATCCCCATGAGGACGCGCAGCCCGGTGACCAGGTCGGTGGCCAGGGCGGTCGCCCCGGCGGCGGTGGCCTGCTTGGCCGCGCTGCGCCGGGTGATGTGGGCCGCGGGGATGCGCAGCAGCAGCATGAGGAGGGGTACGCCCACGAGCACGCCGACGCCGAGCGGGACGTCGACCACCAGGAGGGCGACGGTGGTGACGGCGATCGCGACCGTCATGGCGATCCCCGACGCCCAGGCGCGCACGTACAGGGCGGCCTGTTCGGCGTCGGAGGTGGCCACGGACAGGACCTCGCCCACCCGCAGCCCGCTGCGCTCGCCGCGCGGGTCGAGGGCGCGGCGAGCGGCCTCGACCCTGAGCAGGTGGGCCTCGTTCTCGACGGCGCGCAGGGCGAAACGCGCCCCGGTGCGGTAGGCCAGGGCCAGCACGGTGAAGAGCAGCACCGTGCCCGCGACGCAGTACGCGAGGGCGGTGACGTCCCCGGGGAACACGGCCAGGTCGATGGTCAGGCCGATGGCGACGGGGACGAGGGCCTCGGCGACCTGGTGCAGGGAGAGCAGGACGACGCCGAGGCAGACGTGGCGGCGGTTGCGGCGCAGGGTGCGCCGGCGCAGGGCCCGCGCGCTGTCGGGGGCGCCGTCGGGGCGGGTCCGTGGCGCGGGGGCGGCCTGCTCTGCGGCGGGGGGCGCGGTGTCGGGGGGTTCGACCGTGCCGGTGGCGGCGCTCACCTGGTGCGTCCTCTCTCTTCGGGGTGTACGACCCCGTACAGACGTGTACTCATCCGATGTTCTGTTCTCCCTGCCGTGTCGTGCCCTGGCCAGGCTAGTCAGGCCGCCCGTCCGCACCGAACACGACCCCGGCCACCCGACCACTCTCAACCTTGGTTAGGCTAACCTTCGCCCGCCGTGACGGCGAACCCGTCCGCCGCCGGGGCCCGTCGCGGCCCCGGGCCAGGACGCGCCCCGGCGAACCCCGCACCCAGAACGAGAGGCCTTCCGTTGCGCATCAGGTATCCGAGTCGACGAAGTATGGTCCGGGCCAGGGTGGTGCGCACCGAGCAGACCACCGACAACTTCGTCACGGTGACGGTCGGCGGCGAGGAACTGGCCGGATTCGAGTTCATGGGTCTGGACCAGTGCACGCGGATCCTCTTCGCCCGGCCGGGCCAGGACCGGTTGCACCTGCCCCACGCCTCCGCCGACGACGGCTGGGTGGCCGAGTTCCGCGCGATGCCCGAGGACCGCCGCCCACACGTCCGCAACTACACCGCCCGCCGGTTCGACGCCGAGGCCCTGGAGATGGACATCGAGTTCGTCGCCCACGGGGACGAGGGGCCCGCGTCGGCCTGGGCCCTGGGCGCACGCCCCGGGGACGAGCTCGGGCTGCTGGCGGAGGGCATCTACTACCTGCCGCCGGAGGACGCCGACTGGCACCTGCTGGTGGGTGACGAGAGTGCCCTGCCCGCCCTGCTGTCGATCCTCGAACAGGCCCCGGCCGACCTGCGCGGGCTGGCGTTCCTGGAGGTGCCCTCCTCGGCCGACATCCGGGAGGTCACCGCCCCCGCCGGGGTGGAGGTGCGCTGGCTGCCGCGCGACGGAGCGCACACGACCCCCGGGAAGCTGGCGCTGGAGGCGGTGAGCGGGGCCGAACTGCCCGAGGGCCGCCCCTACTGCTTCGTGGCCGGTGAGAACGGGCTGCCCACCGGGCTGCGCCGGTTCCTGGTGCGCGACCGCGGCGTGGCCAAGGAGGACATCACGTTCATCGGGTACTGGCGCGCGGGCACGGAGGCCTACGCCTGACCCCGGCACCGCGACCGGCGGCGGTGAACTTCGTCACCCGCTGTGCGACTGTCGGCCCACCGCCCCCCGGCGCGCCACGATGTCCGGTTTGCGCAATGACCCCGACTCCTCCACTATAAGTCTGACTTAGGTGAGCCTAAGCTCACCTCCTTGACTGAATGAGGCCCCATGAACCGCGGTCCGCTGACCCGCGGCGGCGCGATCGCCGCCGGCGCTCTGTCCGTCCTGATGCTCGCCGCCTGCGGTGGCCCCACCTCCGACGCCGAGGAGGGCGGATCCGGCGAGGCCGCCGAAGGCTTCCCCGTCACCGTCGAGACCCTGTTCGGCGACGTGGAGATCGAGGACAGGCCGGCCAACGTCGCAGCCCTGGGCTGGTCCGACGCCGAGACGGCGCTCGCCCTGGGCGTCCAGCCGGTCGGCGTGGCCGACTGGCAGGGCTACGGAGGGGCCGGAGTGGGCCCCTGGGCCGCCGACCTGCTTGAGGAGGAGCCGGTCCAGCTCGGCACCATGGAGCCCAACCTGGAGGCGATCGCCTCCCTGGAGCCCGACGTCATCCTCGACACCCGCTCCGACCACACGCAGGAACGCCACGACCTGCTCTCCCCGGTCGCCCCCGTGGTCGGCCCGCCCCCCGGCGTCGAGGTGACCTACGGCACCACCTGGCAGGAGCAGACACGCCAGGTCGCCCAGGTGCTCGGCGAGGACGCGCGGGGCGAGGAGCTCATCGAGGAGCTGGAGGGCAGCTTCGCCCAGGCACGCGAGGACAACCCCGACTTCGAGGGCATGACCATCGCGGTCGGCGCCTACTTCGACGGCCAGTACGGCGCCTACGTCCCCGGGGACGGGCGGGTCGACCTGTTGGAGGAGCTGGGCTTCGAGAACAAGCCCGAGATCACCGAGATGGCGGAGGACGCGTTCTACGTGGACCTGAGCCCGGAGCTGGTGGAGGTCCTGGACGCGGACCTGACCGTGGTCTTCCCCATCGGCGACGAGGAGACCACGCGCTTCCTGCACGAGGACCCGGTCCTCCAGGGCATCCCGTCCGCCGAGGACGGCCGCCTGGTCATCATGGACGACCTGGAGCTGGCCAACGCCTTCTCCAGCGGTTCCACCCTGGGCGTCGCCCACGCCCTGGAAGGGGTCGTCCCGCTGCTCCAGGAGTCCCTCGGAAGCTGAGGACACCGACCTTCGGCGCGGCGGGCACTCCCCCGCCCGCCCTCCGCCCGCCGAGGGCCCCGTGGAGCGTCCGCCCCACGGGGCCCTCGGCGTCTGCCGACCATCTCGACCCGGAGGGCGCCACCCATCTGGGAGCGTTCCCCATTTCTCGCGAACCCCCCTTGTCCGCAGCCGCCCGGGTACGTACAGTCACTTAACAGTTGTTCAGTGGGTAATCGCCCACAGGGGGCGACCGCCCCACGGCCCGTGCGGAACCCGCTGCTCCCCACGCGTCACGGCGGTGGCCCCGCCACCCGACGACCCCCACGGAGCCCGTATGACCAGGACGAAGAACCCCCGTCGCACCGCCACCGCCGCCACCGCGGTGGCGGCCTCCGCCGCCCTCGCCGCGGCGGTGCTCACCGCCCCCCACTGGAACCCGGCGAGCGCGGCCCCGGCCGACGCCGACCTGAGCTCCGCCCCCGGCGACCTCGTGTGGTCCGACGAGTTCGACGGCGCGGCGGGCAGCGCGCCCGACGCGGCCAACTGGAACCACGAGACCGGCAACCACGGCTGGGGCAACAACGAGCTCCAGAACTACACCGGGAGCCGCGACAACTCCGCCCTCGACGGCAACGGCAACCTCGTCATCACCGCACGCCAGGAGTCCGACGGCTCCTACACCTCGGCCCGCATGACCACCCAGGACAAGGTGGAGCACGCCTACGGGCGGATCGAGGCGCGCATCCAGATCCCCACCGGCCAGGGCGTGTGGCCCGCGTTCTGGATGCTGGGTTCGGACTTCCCCGAGACCCCGTGGCCCGACTCCGGCGAGATCGACATCATGGAGAACGTCGGACACATCCCGGGCACCGTGCACGGCACCGTCCACGGCCCCGGATACTCCGGCGGCGGCGGGATCGGCGCCTCCCACGACCACCCGGACGGCGGGGCCTTCACCGACGACTTCCACGTCTTCGCGGTCGACTGGACCCCCGGCTCGATCACCTGGTCCGTGGACGACGTCCCCTTCAACACCATCACCACGGCCGACGTGGGCGGGAACCCCTGGGTCTACGACCAGGAGTTCTTCATGATCCTCAACGTCGCGATCGGCGGCGAGTGGCCCGGCTACCCGGACGAGACCACCCAGCTGCCGCAGGAGCTGGTGGTCGACTACGTGCGGATCTACGAGCAGTGATCCCCCGCCGCCCCGACCCCGCACCCGAGCGGTCGTGCGGTCGGGGCGGTGCCTCCGGCGGCGGGGTCAGGGCCGAAAGACCGTCTTGACCATGCCGCCCGCCTTCTTCTGGAACGCCTCGTAGGCACGTGGGGCGTCGTCCAGGGACAGGTGGTGGGTGGCGAAGTCCTCCACCCCCAGCACGTCCTCCCCGTCCAGGAGCGGAAGGATCTCCGGCGCCCAGTGGCGCACGTTGGCCTGGCCCATCCTGAGCTGGATCTGCTTGTCGAAGAGGGTCAGCATCGGCATCGGGTCGGCCATGCCGCCGTAGACGCCGATCAGGGACACCGTCCCTCCGCGCCTCACCAGGTCGATCGCGGTGTGCAGCGCCGAGAGCCGGTCCACACCCGCCGTCTCCATCAGCCTCGCGGCGGCGCTCCGGGGCAGGAGCGTGACCATCTTCTGGACGATCCTCGCCGGCCCGTGCCCGGAGGCCTCCATACCGACGGCGTCGATGACCGCGTCCGGGCCCTGCCCGCGGGTGCGCTCGCGGATCTCCCCGACCAGGTCGTCGGTACCGCCGGAGGAGTCGAACACCTCCACCCCCCGGGCGGCGGCGCGTGCGCGGCGCTCGGGTACGGGGTCCACGCCGAACACGCGCCCGGCCCCCAGGTGGCGGGCGACCCGGCAGCACATGTCGCCGATCGGCCCCAGCCCCAGGACCGCCACCGAACCCCCCTCGGGCACGTCCGCGTAGCGGACCGCCTGCCAGGCCGTGGGCAGGACGTCGGAGAGGAACACGTACCGGTCGTCGTCGCCCTGGGCGGGCACGGGGATGGCGTTCGCCTCCACGCGGGGGACCCGCAGGTACTCCGCCTGCGCGCCGGGGACGGATCCGTACAGCGAGCTGTAGCCGTAGATCGGCGCGCCCATGCCCTGCTCGTCGTCCCTGGTGTTCTCGCACTGGGTCTGGAGTCCGCTGCCGCACGTGGCGCAGTGGCCGCAGGAGATCTGGAAGGGGACGACGACCCGGTCGCCCGGGGCCAGGGCGGTCACACCGGGGCCGACCTCCTCGACGACGCCCAGGGGTTCGTGGCCGAGCACGTCACCCGGGGTCATGAAGGGGCCGAGTACCTCGTACAGGTGCAGGTCGGAGCCGCACAGCCCCGAACTGGTGACCCGGATGACGGCGTCACCGGGGTCCTCGATCCGCGGGTCGGGGACCTCGGCGGCCCCGACGTCCCTCGTACCGTTCCACACGACTGCCTTCATGGTTCCCCCCGGTGTCGCCTCCTGCGGTCGGCGCCCGGGGCCGTGCTGCCCGAGGGCGGCCGTGCCCGCCCACTACCCCCGGGTCGGCAACGGAAAACGGGCTCTCCCGGCCAGTCGGCGGAAAAACTCGGTATCGAAAGTATTCGATACCGGTGGGTATGCCCATCTCACCTCCATGAACGACGCACCGGGGAGCCCCGTCCCCCGCACGCCCCGGGACCGAGGTCCGGCGCCGCCTGCTGGGCACCAGCCGCTGACACCCGGGTGCGCCCAGGACCGGGGTCGGACCCTAGAACGGCCAGGTGATGATCAGCAGGCCCAAGACCGGAATCGACAGAACGATGGGACAGAAAACTCTGACCGGCACACCTGAGAAGGAAACGTAAAGACACATCCTGTGCACCAGGAATCCCATGGCGAAGGCCGCCATGGAGATGGCGGCCACCAGGGCGGTGGAATCCTCGGTGAAAACGAGTGAGATCGGGAGGGCGAAGTAGAAGAAGCCGGCCACGGCGGCAGAGGTTGTTTTCGTCGCCTCGAAATGAGGCGAAGCCTTCGTGGATGATCTCCTTTTCTCCCACAGGAAGGCGGCGAGGCTCGGGAGAGTCGTTATCGCGAGGAGTGCGACATAACTCACGAGCAGCACCGCGAACGCCACCGCGGGGCGCACGTCGGAGGATATGCTCCACGGGAGAAGGAGAAGCAGGGACGCATGAATACCGCCCCCGGACGCGACCCTGGACCCTGCCTCGGTGACGGTCATGCACTTCCTCTGCCTCGGGGGTCCCCACGTGGGAAGTGACCGTTCTCGGAGGTCACGGGAACAGGTGGCCGGACGAAGACGGCGTCGACGTCCTCGGACCAGGACGTCGAGTGAAACTTGTTGTCGGCGCAGGCAGATCCAGCCGCAAGGGAGGTATTTTTTGCAAAATTACAATCCTTCACGGGCTTCGTCAAGGTTCTGAAGCCCGGGAACATTTTGGGGTTTCCGCAGGTGGCAAAGGACTGGAACCGAGTACCCGCAGTTCAGGGGGCGTCCTAATTCTCCGGGCATTCTCCGTTCCTCCCGCGGGTGGGACTCCGGGCCGGCGGGGAGACTTTCCACGTGCGTGGGTGAGGCCGGCTCCACGCTGCGCGTTGCCTTCCGGGGGCGCAACGGAGCATGGATCCACAGCTGTGCCGGCGCCCTCGAAATGACCGTGCCCGGCCCCACCGGAGAAGCGCCCCCCGGAACTGCCGGTCGGGGCCGCCGTCGCCCCGGTCACCGTCTCCCGTGCCCGGCACCGGGACGCCCCTGTTCACGGCACACACGGGGTCGGGCTCCCCGAAGAGGGCCCGGCCGCCCGCGAACCGTGCCGTCCAGGGACGGTAAGGACGCCGGACGCGACCCGGCGAGCGCGCCCGAGCGGGGGCGACCTCAGCGGACGACGTCGAACACCTGCTTCTGGACGCCGTTGGAGTACGCCTCGTGCTCGACCAGGCGCAGCTTCGCGGCGTCCTGGTCCGCGTCGCTGAACAACCGCTTGCCCGCGCCCAGGAGTACCGGGAAGACGAGCAGGTGGTAGCGGTCGACCAGCCCGGCGTCGGCGAGAGCGCGTCCCAGGGTGGAACTGCCCTGGACGGAGATCGGCCCGTCGCCGGTCTCCTTGAGTGCCGCGACGTCGTCGACCGAACGCAGGATCGTGGCAGGCCAGCGCGGGTCCTCCTGTGTGAGCGTGGTGGAGACCACGTACCGGGGCATGGCGTTGTAGCCGGCGAACTCCTCCACCATGGTCGGCCAGACCGGCGCGAAGGCCTCGTAGCTGCGGCGGCCGAGCAGGAGGGCCGCGGCCTCCTTCTGTTCCCTGGCCTTGATCTCGTAGGCGGCCTCGTCCATCTCGATGTTCTTGAAGGTCCAGCCCGCGTTGCGGTAGCCGGGCTCACCGCCGGGGGCCTCCATGACTCCATCCACGGACACGAACGCGGTGACGATCAGGGTACGCACAGTCGACTCCTGGGTTGCTCTGTCTGCCTCTTCACCCTGACGTCGAACGGGCACGGGCCAGATCGACACGCGAGGATGATTTTTCTCCGGCGGTGTCGGTGCGGCACCGCAGGGACCCGCCGAGGCCCGTGAGCCGGGGGGATCCACACGACCATCGCCCAGCTCGCGGACGAGCTCGCGGACGCCCTGTTCGACGCCGACCCCGTCAGGTCACCAGACCCTGGCGGTAGGCGTAGACGACCGCCTGGACGCGGTCGCGGAGCGAGAGCTTCGTGAGGATGCGCGACACGAAGGTCTTGACGGTCTCCTGGCTCAGCACGAGGGCTCCGGCGATCTCCCTGTTGGAGAGACCGTCCGCGATGAGGCGTAGGACCTGCAGTTCGCGGGGGGTCAGCGGGATGTCCTTCGGGGTGCCCTCGGCGGGCCTGACCCGGGCGGCGTACCTGCCCACGAGCTGGCGGGTCACCTCGGGGTCCAGCAGTGCCCCGCCGGTGGACACCGTGCGGATCCCGTGCAGCAGCTGGGCCGGGGGCGCGTCCTTGAGCAGGAATCCGCTCGCGCCCGCGCGCAGCGCCTCGTAGACGTACTCGTCCAGGTTGAATGTCGTGACGACGAGCACCTTGACCGGCTGGGGCACCCCGGCGCCGGCCAGCCGACGGGTGGCCCCGATGCCGTCGAGCACCGGCATGCGCACGTCCATCACCACGACGTCCGGCCGCAGCCGCTCGCTGAGGTCGACCGCGGCCTGCCCGTCCCCGCACTCGCCCACCACCTCCAGGTCGGGTTGGGCGTCGATGATCGTCACCAGTCCGGTGCGGATCAGCACCTGGTCGTCGCAGACCAGGACTCGGATCGGAGCGGTCACGACTGGCTCCCGGCGGGGATGCGCGCCCGTACGACGAAGCCGCCCTGCGGTCCCGGTCCCGCGCTGAAGTCGCCGCCCAGGACGTCGACCCGTTCGCGGAGGCCGACGAGGCCCCGCCCGGTCCCTCCGGGGGTTCCGGCCGTCGAGCCGGAACCGTCCGTGCTGACCTCCACCTTGATCTCCTTCTCGCTGTGGTGCACCTGGACCGCGGTCCGGCTCCCGTGGGCATACTTGAGTGCGTTGGTCAGGGCCTCCTGCACGACCCGGAAGGCCACGAGGTCAGCGCTGCCCTTGGACTCCGCCGGCGTGCCCTCCTCGGTGAACTCCACCGGCTGCCCGGCCCGGCGCGTCTGCTCCACGAGTGGGAGGAGCCTGGCGACGGGCGGGGGCGTGTCCTGGGTGCCGTGGTCGGGGTTGAGCAGGTCGAGCAGGTGCCGCAGGTCGGTGATGGCGCGTCGGCCGGTGTCGGTGACCGCGGCCAGGGACTGGTCGAGGCGTTCGGGCGCGCCGGTCAGATACCGCGCCGCCTCGGACTGCACCACCATCGCCGTGACGTGGTGGGTCACGACGTCGTGGAGCTCGCGTGCGATGCGGGTGCGTTCGGCGGTGCGGGTGTCCTCGGCGACGCGGCGGCGGTGTTCGGCTTCCATGGCCCGGGTGGAGCGCAGCCACGCCCCGAGGCCCCACATGAAGGCCAGCGCCAGGTAGAACGTCACGTACCCGGCCGGCGACTCGCCCGCCCCGAGCAGCGGGAAGGCTGCCGTCAGAACGAGGTACGCGGCGGAGAAGGCGAGCACGGTGGCGCGCCGGCGCCCCTCCAGGTGGGCCGCCGTGCTCAGCACCGCGATGGCCAGCGCCGTGCCCGCGAACGAGTGGTAGCCGCGGAGCTGGTCGAGGGCGAAACCGAGGGACACCAAGGTGAGGCAGAGGGCCGGCAGCCGTCGGCGCAGGGCGAGGGGGAGGCTCTGGAGGGCGATCGCGACGACGGCCGTCAGGTCCAAGGGGCGGTCCGGCATGCCGCCGAACTGCGTCCCGACGTTGTGGAACGCCGGCACGGACGACATGGCGAGGATGAGCAGTCCCAGCGGGAGATCGCGGACCGTGACGTCGAGCCCGCGCCACAGGTCCGGGAACCGCCGTGGATCGATCATTTCGGAAGTGTAGTGGGGGCGTCGCCCCTGCCGGTGCGGGGACGTTCTTCGGGGCGCACGGGGGCGGCCCCGGGCTCGCCCGGTGTGTGCCGGGCAGGTTTTCGGGCAGGCTCCACCCCCGGCTGCGGTCCGGCCCCGCGGCCCCGAGTTCACCGGCGCTGCCCGCCATGGTCCCCAGGACGGCACAAGGGTGGGTGCGACAGGGCCTCCCTCCGGCCGCCCCCGAACCCTAGTCTGAACGGGTGAGGACGGTCGGCGGTCGTACCGCCCCCGCCCCTCGGGCACCTCCGGGGTCGCGCTGCGGGCGGTCTCCGCCCGGCGCGGCGAACACCCCCGCGAAGAAACCGGGGACCCGACCTCACAGCCCGCTCCCAGTGGGTGGGGTCCGCGCGCGGACCACCGCGCCGGTTCCCACCACCGGGCGCCCCTGTCCGATGCCGTGAACCGAGAGCGAGATGACAGATCACCGATGACGTGGACCTCCGAAGAGTTGACGCTGATCTCCGCCAACGAGGAGATCGTCCTGACGGTCGCGCGCGAAAGGCGCGTGCTGCGTCGGGGACAGAGGATCTGGGTGGTGCGTGAGGGGGACGACCTCTACGTCCGGGCGCTGGGCGGCCCCGCGTCCGGCTGGTACCAGGACGCACGCACCCGCCGCAAGGGCAGTATCCGGGCCGGGGGCCTGCGCAGGAACGTCGCGTTCGCTGCCGCCGACCCCGACGCCCGTGGTCGGATCGACGCCGCCTACCGGAACAAGTACGGCCACTACGCCGCGGCCATCATCGAGACGGTGACCGGTCACCAGGCGGCCTCCACGACACTCCGGCTCCTGCCGTGCTCCCCGCAGACCCCCGCGTGCTCGGCGGCCACGGCCCGGGACGTCTCCGGCCGCCGCTCCCGGCGCGGTGCTCCGGTGGGACAGGGCCTGCCGTGGCAGGCCCTGTTCGACCGTTCCCGCCGCCAGGGCGAGAACGCCTGAGGACGTCCACCGGGACCACGGCCGGCGGCCTCGAACTGGGTGTATGCCGTTCTCGCATGGGATTGGTCGTTTTCGTCTTGGACGGTATCGGCGGTGCGGCCCAGACTACGGACAGGGCACGGGACGGCGACGGTGTCCCGCGGGCATCCCCTGCGGTGTACCGCCTCACCGGGCCCGGCCGGACCGCACCGCCCTGACCGCAGGGCGGCGCGCACCAGACCAGGAGGAGACGCCCATGTTGTTCCCCACGGCCCGCAGTACCGGGTTCGCGGCCCTGACCGCTCTCGTACTCGTACCGGCCACCGCCTGTGCGGGTTCGGACACCGCGCCCGCCGCGGAGGCGGAGGTGTCGGGGTCCCAGGCCGTGGCCGAGGACCTCTCCGGCGAGTTCGAGCAGTTGGAGACGGAGTTCGACGCCCGGCTGGGGGTCTACGCGGTGGACACGGGGACCGGGGAGGAGGTCTTCCACCGCGATGACGAGCGGTTCGGCTACGCCTCCACCCACAAGGCGTTCTCGGCCGCCCTGGTCCTGGGGCAGAACACCCCCGAGGAGATGGAGGAGGTCATCACCTACACCGCCGACGACCTGGTCGACTACTCCCCCGTCACCGAGGAGCACGTCGACACCGGGATGACGCTGCTGGAGGTGGCCGACGCCGCCGTGCGCTACAGCGACAACACCGCCGCCAACCTGCTGTTCGAGGAGTTGGGCGGGCCAGACGAGTTCGAGCAGGACATGAGGGAGATCGGCGACGACGTGATCTCGGCGGACCGCATCGAGCCCGAGCTCAACGAGGTCCCTCCCGGTGAGACCCGGGACACGAGCACACCGCGCGCGATGGCCGAGAGCCTGGACGCGTTCGTGCTCGGGGACGTCCTGGCGGAGGACCAGCGCACCGTGCTCACCGACATGCTCGTCAACAACACGACCGGCGACGAGCTGATCCGCGCCGGGGTCCCCGAGGACTGGCGGGTCGGCGACAAGACCGGGGGCGGTAGCCACGGTTCGCGCAACGACATCGCCGTCGTCTGGCCCTCGGAGGGGGACCCCATCGTGATCGCGGTCATGTCCACCCGCGAGCAGGAGGACGCCGAGTTCGACAACGCGCTGATCTCCGAGGCGACGGAGATCGTCGTGGAGGAACTGGTCCCGTAGGCGTCGGCGACGCCGCGACCCCGGCCGGTGGCCCTCCACCGGCTGGGGCGCACATCAGCCCCGGGCGCGGATGCCCGGGGTCACCGCGACCGCGGCGGCGGAGAACACCGCGCTCACCGCGAACACGGCGGGCAGGCCGGCGGTCGTGATCACCGCCGCCATGAGTACCGGTGTCAGGGTCGTACTGATGGCCTGGAGCCAGTTCTGCACGGCCAGTGCCCGCCCGGCCCACGCGGTCCCGGCGATCTCGGCGACGGCGGTGAAGGTCAGGCCGTTGTGCCACATCGTCAGGACCAGGCACGCCAGCAGCAGGGGCACGGCCGTCCACGCCCAGGCGTGGGGCAGCAAGGCGAGGAGGACCAGGCAGGCCCCAGAGACCACCGCCAGCCACCGCACGGGCCTCATCCGGTCTCCGGTCCGGTCCGACCGGACCCCGAGCAGCAGGCGCCCCGCGGCCCCGGGTACCTGCGCCACCGCGACCACCGCTCCGGCGGCGGGCGGGCTCCACCCCTGTTCCTGGACGAGGTAGACGAGCGCGTACGTCATCAGCGCGACCTGGGGGACCCCGAGGAGCATGCTCACGCCGTGCACCCGCCAGATCGGCCGGCTCCGGTACGGCGACCCCGCGGCCGCGGGGGCCGCCCTCTCCTCCGCGTGCGAGGAGCGGCGTGCGGGCCGCGTCGTGGGCGGGCCCGGCGCCGTCGCGAGCACGAGGGGCACGGCCAGGAGCGCGAGCGCGGCCGGGAGCGTCATCGCCGCGACGAACCCCCAGGCGTCGGCCGCCCCGGGCAGCACGAGGGCCGAGAGCCCCACTCCCAGGGGGAGCGCCGACTGGCGGATCCCCATGGCCAGGCCCCGCTCCCCGGCGTCGAACCAGGCCAGCACCAGTCGGCCGCTGGCCGCGTTGACCGGGCCGCCGACCGCTCCCACGAGTACCAGGGCCACCACGGCGCCCCACAGGTCCGAGACGATCCAGAGGGCGCCGAGCGCGCCCGCCGTCAGCACCAGGCTCAGCGCCATCGTCGAGCGCTCCCCGACCCGGTCGATCACCACGCCCCACATCAGGAGGGTGAGCAGCAGTCCGAGGGAGGGGAGTCCGGCCAGCATCCCCGCCTGCGCGGTCGTGATCCCGAAGGCGTCCCGCAGCTGCGGGAGCACGATGGGCACGCCGAACATCGCCGACACGCTGGCCACCTGCGCCACCATGCTGACGGAGAGGATGATCCAGCGATTGCGTACGGGCACCCCGCCAGCCTAGGTTCCGCGGATCATTGCGGGCTCGCGTCCCCCAGGCTGCCTCTCGCCGCACCGACTGCGCTCGGGCAGCCGAACCCGGGCTGACCTGCGCTACTCGTCCTGCGAGAGATGGCCTGGCAGCCGCTCGCGTCGATCGGCGCAAGCGCCGAGTCAACCGAGAGCATCCACGGACCACGCCCTCGGGACGCGTCCTGCGCAGGTCCCCCGCCCCGGGCGGGCCCGCGGGGGCGTAGCCTGCCACTCTGCACGGCACCTTTTCCGACGGCATCCAGGACGGGGAGAGCACATGGCAAACGGGAAGAACCTGCCCGGGCGCAGTCAGCGGGTCATCGAGGCACTCGCGGAGTTCGGGGCCGGTGACCGGGTGCGGGAACTGCCCGCGTCGACCCGCACCGCCGCCGAGGCCGCCGAGGCGCTGGGCTGCGAGGTCGGGGCGATCGCGAACAGCCTGGTGTTCATGGCCGACGGGCACCCGCTGCTGGTGATGACCAGCGGACGCCACCGGGTGGACGTGGCGCTGCTGGCCGAACGCCTGGGCAAGGAGACCATCCGGCGCGCCGAACCCGAGGAGGTGCGCGCCGCCACCGGCCAGGTCATCGGCGGGGTGGCGCCCCTGGGTCACCCGGCGCCCGTCGAGACGGTCGTGGACACCGTGCTGGAGGAGTACCCGCAGCTGTGGGCGGCCGGCGGTACGCCCAACACGCTCTTCCACACCGACTACGCGGAGCTGCTGAAGATGACGGGCGGGACCCCGGTCGCCGTCGACTGAGGGGCACGGACCCGGAGGTCACCGCCGGGGCGGGACGGGCCGCGACCGGTCCTCAGCAGCGCTCGCGCAGGGTGGCGACCCCCTCGCCGTGGAGCTCGTCGCAGTACGCCCCGCGGCCGGTCATCGCCATGACGAGCGCCAGGGTCGGTCCGGACACCGGGAGCCCGGAGCCGGTGGTGAAGGGGCCGTCCGTGGCGGCCAGGCGCAGCCCGCCGATCCGGCCCTTGGCCACGACCACCAGGTCGGAACCGCTGTAGTACCCGGCCAGCCGCGTGAGGGTGGCGAGGGGGTAGGCGCGGCTGATCCCCAGGGGGCGGCGGATGTCCTCCGCGTGGACGATCGTTTCACCGAGGCAGGCCACGACCGGGCCGACCGGGGTGGTGGTGTTGGCCGCGGCGCGGCGGAAGTTGTCCAGCGTCGCGGCCGGGCTCTCACCGAGCTGCTCGGCCAGGCGCATCTCCACCTGCTTGTCGAAGTCGAACCGGCAGCGGATCACCCCCGCCATCCAGCGTGTCCAGCTCAGCCCGGCTGCCGACGCCAGGTGGGCGAGGACCTCGCGCACGCTCAGTCCGGTGCACAGGGACGGGGTGGCCCACTGCTGCTCGGTGAGGTGCGCGAGGTCGGCGGCGAGGGAGTCCCGTTCGCGGTGGACGTCGTGCCAGAGAGGGTTCATGCGGGGAGCCTAGGCTCCGCCACCGACATCGGGGCCGTACCCCCGGGGCTCAGCCGTCGGCTGTGCGGGCGACGGTGACGATGTCGGCACTCGTGGCGGTGAACGGCCCCCGCGACCAGTCGCCGTGGCGGGCCTCGACCTCCAGCCCGGCACCGCGCAGGAACCCGTCGACGCCCTCCGCGTCCAGGAAGCGCAGGCTTCCCCGGTCGACCCGGAGGGTCTCCCCGTCACCGGTGGCGGTGGTCTCGGTGAGCGTGACGACGTCACCGTCCACCGACTCGACCCGGTGTGAGACGCGCAGCGCTCGCCCGCGGTGGTCGACCACGTCGGTGGCGTTCTGCGCGGTCCATCCCTCCCAGGCGCGGGCGAGGGGGTTGCGTGTGCCGAACACGAACCTGCCGCCGGGGACCAGTGCCGCCCGGATGGCGGCGAGGGAGGAGCGGAGGTCGTCGTCGGTCACGAACACCTGGAAGGCGTTGCTGGCCATGACGGCGAGCTCGAACTCGCCGTCCCACGTCATCTCGTCGGCGCGGCCCCGGACCCAGGTGATGTCGTCGCGGACGCGCGCCCGGTCGAGTGAGGCCGGGTCGGGATCCAGCCCGCAGAGCCGCCCGGCGTGCCCGTTCTCGCGGGCCCGGTGCAGCAGCATGCCGGTGCCGCAGCCGACGTCCAGGACGGACGTGGAGGCCATGACGTGGGAGAGGTAGAAGTCGTCGCTCGGGGCCCAGGCGTTGAGGAGGTCGTAGAGGGAGGCCGCGTCGGCGTCGGAGTACATCGCTACAGTGTGCTGTCGTTCGGCCCCGTTCCGCCAGGGCCTTTGGCCCGGTTCGACCGTCGCGTCGAGCGCACCCCCGCCTCCTCGGGCGGCCGCTCTTTCCCGGTCCCGGGTGCGGAGGGTGTGGGCGGTGGCGGGGGTTTTCGACACCCGGTACCCCCGGTCATGGCGGTACCTGCTGTCCTGTCGCTGATCCCGTTGGAGTGGTACGCGTCGGACGGGCGGGCGGACAAGACTGTGGCGGGGCTTTCGGCCAAGCTCCCATGAGCTCGCGGGCGCCCTTCCGGTCGCGTGCGGCGGCTTCCCGGAGCGAGTCGGCGAATCCCGTCGGGGACAGCCGGTCTTCGTCGCCCAGTCTGTGGGTCGGACCTGCCGGAGAAGCCACCACACATCCTCCCGGTCAGTCGTGGAAGGGCTCGCCGGTCACGACGTGGTCGGCGTGGTTGAGCGCCTCCAGCACCAGGCGGCGCAGGTGGCCGTCGCGCAGCCGGTAGATGGCGTGCCGGGACTGCTTGCGCGACTCCACCAGTCCGGCCAGGCGCAGCTTGGCCAGGTGCTGGGAGACCGCGGTACGCGAGGCCCCGCAGGTCTCGGTCAGCTGGCCCACGTCCGCCTCGCCCGAGGCCAGGGTCCACAGCAGGTGCAGCCGGGTGGGGTCCGACAGCAGGGCGAACACCCCTGCGGCCACGGCGAGCCGCTCGTGTTCGGGCGGTGCCGGGTGCACGCGGCTGGGGGCGGCCTGCTCGTCACTGGTGCGCATGTGCGCAGTCTAGGACTCGTACACACCCCGGGGACTGGACAACTCCGCAACACATGACATCATGTGCGTACTTGCGCACATATGTGGTGCGTTTGCTCGTGTCCCCTTCTTCTCGGGTGGTGGTCGTGGTGTGGCGGGTATTGGCGGACTTCGCCTCCTACCGCAGGTTGTTCTACGCCCAGGTCGTGGCGCTGGCGGGCACGGGGATGGCCACCGTCGCCCTGGCGCTGCTGGCCTACGAACTGGCCCCGCACCAGGCGGGACGGGTGGTGGCCACCGCCCTGACCGTCAAGATGCTCGCCTACGTGGGCGCCGGCCCCCTGCTGACCGCGGCCCTGGCACGGGCCCCGCGCAAGGCGGTGCTGGTGGGCGCCGACGCGGTGCGCGCCCTGGCTGTGGCCTGCCTGCCCTTCGTGGACCAGGTGTGGCAGGTGTACGTGCTCATCGCCGTGCTCCAGTGCGCCTCGGCGGCCTTCACCCCCACCTTCCAAGCACTCATCCCCGAACTGGTGGACGACCGCGGCTACACCTCCTCCCTGGCACTGTCCCGCTTGGCCTATGACCTGGAGGCGCTGGCCTCCCCGCTGCTGGCCGCGCTGGTGCTGCTCGTGGTTCCTTTCGACGGACTGTTCGCGCTGACCGCGCTCGGCTTCGCCGCCTCCGCCCTGCTGGTGGCCACCACCGCCCTGCCCGCGCCGTTGCCTGACTCGCAGAGTCCGCGCCGGGCCGCGGCGAGTTGGCGGGTCTTCGCCACCGACCGGCGCCTGCTGGCACTGATGGCGCTGAACATGGCCGTGGCCGTGGTCACCGCGCTGGTCCTGGTCGATACCGTCGTCCTCGTCCGCACCCACCTGGACGGCAACGACACCGGTGTGGCGCTGGCACTGGCATGCTTCGGAGCCGGGTCCATGGCGGTGGCCCTGGCGCTGGGCTTCCTGGTGGACCGGTTCGGCACGCGCACGCTGATGCTCAGCGGTCCCGTCGTGCTCACGGCGGGGGCGGCGGCCCTGACCCTGAGCTGGACACTGGCGCCGGGGCCGCCGGCGCTCGGCGCTGGGTGGGTGGTACTGGGCGCGGGGTGCGCGCTGGTGTCCGCCCCCACCGGGCGGCTGCTGCGCGAGGCCGCCCCCGAGGGAGGCCTGGCCGGGGTCTTCGCCGCCCAGTTCTCCCTCTCCCACGCCTGCTTCCTGCTCACCTACCCGCTGGCCGGCTGGGCCGAAGGCCTGGACCCGGTCCTGGTCCTGGGCGGGGCCGGGGTGCTGACGGGGCTGTGCGCCGCGGCGGCGGCGGGACTGTGGCGCCCCGGTCCGCCGACCGCGGAACGGGCCTCCGCGGTCACGGGCCGCTGACGTCTGCGGATTCCGGGGCCGTCTCGCCACCGAACACCTACCCGCGGCCGAGTGCCACGGCAGGCACGCAGCGCGTCGACGCGGGCAAAGGGACACCAAGTCGCAGCCAAAACTACTTTAAGTTATATAATAAATACATAGGGTTATCATCTGGGGGTCGTGGATATCTATTCCGCAGGGACGGAACCGATTCCGGTCCCAGACGTGGCTCCTGCGCCACTGCACCGCCACGGTGGAGTGCCAGGCCATACCGAGAGGAACCCGTATGAACCGCAAGAGCGTGACCCGTCTTGTCTTCGCCGCCGTCGTTGCCCCCGCTCTGGCTCTCGGCGCCCCGGCTGTGGCCATGGCGGACACTTTCTTCGGTGCCAGCTACAGCGAGGCCGGCCCTCACGGGGCTTTCGAGGGCAGTGTCGTCTCCGCCGCCAAGAACGGTCTGGGCGACGGCAAGGGCGGTAGCTTCTACGCCAAGAAGTTCAGCCAGGCCGGCCCCCACGGGGCTTCCCAGGGCGTCGTGATCAGCGCCGCCGGCTAGGACGTTCTGAGTACGGGGCCACGGGCTCACCGCCCGTGGCCCCTCAAGGGACACCGCCCAGACACGGGTGATCTCCGGCGCGGTTGCGGAAGGGCGCCGCGCCGGAGTCGTTTTCCACCTCAGAACACGATTGGCAGGATCGATGGTTCTTTCATCTCGCGCCCTGGCCACGACGGTCCTCGCCCTGGGCATCGCCCTGGGCGCGCCCGCGGCCGCCGCGGCCGACGCCCGCTTCCAGAGCGTGGACAGCTTCGCAGGGCCGCAGGGGTCCGGTATCACCGTGATCCGCAGCGTGGTCGCCGACGACGGGACGGTCACCTACGAGAAGGTGACCTACTCCGCCGGCCCCGACGGCGCTCAGGTGAGCCGCACCCACAGCGCGGCGAAGTGAGGTCGAGGACGCCCTCGTGCGAGCGCGGGTGGCCCCGGTCCGGTTGACCGGGGGACCCGCCCCGCTCCTGGGCGATGGACGGCCCCGCCTCCGCTTGGGTTCTAGCGGTGGTCGCAACACCCTGACTTTGGGGAGGTTGCGGCCACCATGTCGTTTTCGAAGGAAGAACTGGCCCGGCTGCGGGCCAGGTTCCTGGAGCTGATG
The DNA here is from genome assembly GCF_042716955.1 of Nocardiopsis sp. NPDC058631. NCBI lineage: Bacteria > Bacillati > Actinomycetota > Actinomycetes > Streptosporangiales > Nocardiopsidaceae > Nocardiopsis > Nocardiopsis sp. NPDC058631. The sequence continues at coordinate 79,962 of NZ_JBHXQY010000016.1, forward strand.
GCCCAGACCGGCAACGTCACAGACCTAGCCCGCTCCCTTGGTATCAACCGCAACACCGCGTTCGGATGGGCACGCAAAGCCGGACTACGCTCCCAACGACGGCAACGCCCCCACCCGGCCCCCAACGAGTTCACCCCGCTGCCGGGCGGGCACCCCGCGCACCGCTGGGCGGTGGTCTCGGAGGCACTGCGCGCCGAGGCCCGCGGGTACCCCACCCCGCTGGAGCCGGTCACGGTCCCCAACGTGCTGCCCGAAACTCCCCCCGAGGGGCTGCAGGACCGGCACACGGAGTTCCTGGAGCAGATCGGCGCCGCGCCCGGCCGGCCCCTGCTGCTGGTCCCCGTCCGCGTCTTCAGGGTCAAGGGCGTGGAGATCTCGGTCCGGCTCTTCTCCCGCATGCGGCAGGTGAGCCGCGAACAGGGGCGGCCCGATCCCCTTCTCCTGGTCTTCGGCGACCTCGGCGAGGATCCGGACTACACCGAGGAGGTGCTCGACGAGGCCGCGCAGGAGGGGGTGCTGGACCACGTGAGGTTCCTGGACGGGGTACCGCTGCAGAGCCACCGGGGGACGGGCCTGCGCTGGTACCTCGACGAGATCGACCTCCTGCGGGTGAGCGCCGCCACGGGCGGAGGGGTGCTGTTCACACCCAACCGCCCGGACGTGGAGAGCGTGGGGTTGGGAAGTGTTTTCTGAGGGTCTTCGGGTCGGTGATCTGCCGTCCGAGCGACCTCTCGCAAGAGGATGTGCGACGTTCAGCCTGGTGGTGCTGCATGGGCACAGAGGCGCAGCGGCCGCGAGCACGAGGCCACGCCCGGTCCCGTCCCCGTATGGAGGACGCGTCCGTGAACCACGGGCGATGAGTTCGACTGTCACCGGTGGTGGATAGGAATGGCCCTGTCATGTACATGAACCGGACGGAGTGGCATGCCCCCCAAGGCCCGCGGCCTCCATATCAGCCTGCCGATCGCCGACCGCACGAGTTCGATGCTGTTCTACCGCGACACCTTCGGTTTCGAACTCGTCGGCGAACCCGCTGAGGACGGTGTGCCCGAACCTTTGATGTTCCGCGTCGACCAGCGCACCCTGTTGGTGCTCGTTCCCGCCGAGGGGCTCGGTTGGGTCCTCGGTGACAGCCGCGGGCTCGCTCCCGCCGGAACCAGCGAGTGCCTCCTGGGTGTGGAGGTGGCCACCGAGCAGGAGGTCACCGATCTGGTCGAGCGGATCCGCGGCGGCGGGGGAAGGGTGCTCGCCGAACCCCGGCCCGAGCCCTGGGGGTACACGGCCCTGTGCGCCGACCCGGATGGGCACGTCTGGCAGATCGGCATCGAAGCATGACCGGAGCGATGGCCACCACCGCGGCACCGGCCGGGGCCGGGTGGCCGCCCACGCAGAAGCGCAATGGCGGTGGGCCGCAGTCCCACCGGCGGAGGTACGCGCTCACCTGAGACGCCGGAGTCCCCGCACGGACGTGTTTCCGTGCGGGG
>NZ_JBHXQY010000017.1:0-78835 GCF_042716955.1 Nocardiopsis sp. NPDC058631
CCGACACCTGTCCCCATTTCATTGGTTCCGGGTCCGGGGGGGCGCCCCGCCCGGGGTCCCGGGCCGGGGCGGCGCCCTCATTCCCCCCTTGCACGGAAAGGACGCCCCGTGACCGACCCCGGCCACCTGTTCACCCGGACGCTGTGCGACATCGTGGGTCGGGAGGCCCTCACGACACGCCTGTCGGAGGAGTTCGTCTTCGCCGACCTGGGGGCGGACGCGGTGCGCACGCTGCTGACCTTCGACGACCTCAACGGGGTGTTGGCCGCGTGTTCGCCGGAGCCGCCGAGGCTGCGGCTGCACCGGGACGGCTCACCCGTGCCGGTCGACCGCTACACCGAGACGGCGACCGCGTCGCGGACCGAACGCCGGGTCGTGCGGCCCGAGGCGCTCTACCGGGAACTGCGCGCGGGGGCGAGCCTGGTCCTGGACGGGATCGACAGGATGCACCCGCCGGTGGGTGCGGCGGCCGACGACCTGATGCGCCTGGTGCGCGAGCGCGCGCAGGCCAACCTGTACCTGATCTGGGGCGAGTCGCGCGGTTTCGACACCCACTGGGACGACCACGACACCGTGATCGTGCAGGTGGAGGGCACCAAGCACTGGCAGGTGCACGGGCCGGGGTCGCGCTCCTTCCCGATGAAGAACGACCTGGACCACGACCACACACCGCCCCGTGACGCCGACGGCGAACTGCACCTCGTGTGGGAGGGGGTACTGCGTCCGGGCCAGGTGATCCACGTGCCGCGCGGCTGGTGGCACACCGTGACCGGGACGGGGCAGGTGAGCATGCACCTGACCTTCGGATTCACCCGGGCGACGGGGGTGGACTGGGCGGACGCCCTGGTGCGGCGGCTGTTCGCGGAGGAGGAGTTCCGGCGGGACCTGCCCCGCTTCTCCGACCCGGATGTGCGGCGCAAGCACCAGAACGAGCTGGCGGCGCGGCTGGTGGAGCTGGCCGAGGAGTGGGACGTGGACGACTTCCTGGAGGAGCGGGACGCCCGGTTCCCGCGCAGGACGTCGTTCTCGCTGCCGTGGCCCGCCCAGGAGGGGGCCCCGTCCACCGAGGCGCGGGTGGAGTTCGTTCCGATCCTGCCTCCGCCGGTCGTCCGCGAGGGCGAGCGGGTGGCGGTGTCGGTGGGCGGTCGACGGTACCGGTTCCCCGCGGAGGCCGAACCGGTCCTGGCGGTGCTCGCGCGGCACCGGTCGCTGACGGTGGGTGCGCTGGCCCGACGGGCGGACGTGGACGCGGAGCGGACGGCGGAGATCGTGGCGGCGCTGGCCAGGCACCACCTGGTGCTGGTGCGCTGACCGTCCGCGGGGGCGGGAGCGGGCGGTCCGCCTCCTGCCCGCCGCGGGCCGCCCCCGCGGCGCCTACCCGGCGGGGGTGTTCCCGGCGCCGGTCGGACCTCCGGCGCGCACGCGCTCGACGTAGACCTCGATGCCGTCCAGGACGCGGTGGATGGAGAAGTCCAGTTCGTCGGCGGGGCCGCCGAGCCGGTCGGGTTCGCCGGAGGGCGGCCGCTGGTCCAGCACAGCGCTCTCCAGCATCAGCGCGATCGTGGGGAACTCCTCCGCCGTGACGACCCTGCGCAGTCCGCTGCTGTAGTCGCGCTCGGCCTCGGCCATCGTGCTCCCGGCCTCGCGGGCGACCCGCGCCATGTCCCCCTCGATGCGGAGCGTGTCGCGCACGAGGGAGGAGAGCATCGCGAGCATCTGGAGCGCGTTGCCGACATCGAGCCCGGAGCGGACGATCTCGCGCAGGCCCGCCTCCATCCAGCGCAGGCCGTTGGGCCCGGCGGGCGGCCCGCTGAGCGTGAGCCGGATCGCCCAGGGATGGCGTCGGTACACCTCCATCACCCGGTGGATCCACTCCTCGACCCCGGCCCGCCACCCCCGGTCGGCGCGCGGTTCGGGCGGGGTCCCCTCCAACGCCCGGTCGCTCATGAGGACGAGCATGTCCTCCTTGCTGTCCACGTGCCGGTACAGGGACATCGTGGTGTAGCCGAGCTCCCGGGCCACCCGCTGCATGGAGACGGCCTCCAGGCCCTCCAGGTCCGCGACGGCGACGGCGGCGTCCACGACGGCCTCCCGGCTGAGCTTGGGTCTGGGCCCGCGTCTGGGCGCCGGCCGGTCGAACCCCCACAGGAGGTCCACCTCCCGCGCCGTCCGGTTCGTCGGCTGTTGCTCGGTCGTCATACCCCACCAGTCGTCGCCCGCGTCTCGTCGTCTGCCATGCCACGTTGACATCCATCCTAAAACTGTGTATCTCTTACACAATAACGTGTACGACATACACAATTAAAGGAGCACGCGTCATGCCCCACTCCTCCCCGGCCATCCACGCCGAGGGACTGCGCAAGCGCTACGGCACCACCTCGGCCCTGGACGGCGTCGACCTGACGGTCCCCCAGGGAACAGTCCTCGGGCTGCTCGGCCCCAACGGCGCGGGCAAGACCACCGTCGTGCGCACGCTGGCAACGCTGCTGCGGCCCGACTCCGGTCACGCCCTCGTCGCCGGGTACGACGTGGTCGCCCAGGCCGACCTGGTCCGCGCGGAGATCGGACTGACCGGCCAGTACGCCTCGGTGGACGAGCTCCTCACCGGCCGCGAGAACCTGGTCATGTTCAGCCGCCTGTACGGCTTCGCGCCCCGCGCCGCCGCGGAGCGCGCCGCGGTTCTGCTGGAGCGCTTCGACCTGGTCGAGGCCGCCGACCGCCGCGCCGCGGGCTACTCCGGCGGCATGCGCCGCCGCCTCGACCTCGCCGCGAGCCTGGTCCAGGAACCCAGCGTGCTGTTCCTGGACGAGCCCACCACCGGCTTGGACCCGCGCAGCCGCATCCAGGTCTGGGAGTCGGTGCGGGCCCTGGTCGCCTCCGGCACGACCGTGCTCCTCACCACCCAGTACATGGAGGAGGCAGACCAGCTCGCCGACGCCGTCGCCGTCATCGACCACGGCCGCGTCATCGCCGAGGGCACGCCCGACGCCCTCAAGTCCCAGGTGGGCGGCGACCGGCTCGACGTGCTCGTCCGCGACCCCGCCGACCTGGAGGCCGCCGCCGAGGTCCTGCGCTCCGCCGTGGCCGCGCCGGTCGGCGTCCACCGCGAGGAGCAGCGCGTCAGCGTTCCCGCCGAGGACCGCATGGCCGTGCTCACCCGGGCCGTACGCGCCCTCGACGCCTCCGGCCTGCGCGTGGAGGACGTCAGCGTGCGCCGCCCCACCCTCGACGAGGTCTTCCTCGGACTCACCGGCGTGTCCTCGGCCGACCGCTCCGGGAACCCGCGCACCGACGACACCACACCGCAGGAGTACCGATGACCGCCCCCGCCCCCGTCACCACGAGCACCCGTCCGCCGTACCGTCCCGGCCTCGCCGGAGGAGTGCGCAAGGCCTGGTCGGACATCCTGGTCCTGGCCCGCCGCAACGCCCTGCACATGGCCCGCGACCCCTTCGAGCCGGTCATCGCGATCACCATGCCCGTCATGATGGTCCTGCTCTTCGGCTACGTGTTCGGGAACGTGATGGCCCCGCCGGGTGCCGAGGACTACCGCGCGTTCCTGGTCCCGGCGATGGTCGCGATGGTCATGGTCTACGGCGTCGGCGGCACCGCCTCCGGCATCGCCCGGGACACCGACCGCGACGTGATGAGCCGGTTCCGCTCCATGCCCATGTCCCCCGTGGCCGTCCTGAGCTCCCGTGTCCTGTCCGACATGGCCCGTGCGTGCGTCGAGGTGGCCCTGCTGCTCGTCGTGGGGTTCGCGATGGGCTGGCGCGCCGAGAACGGGCCAGGCGGCGCCGCCGCCGCGATCGGGGTGCTCCTGCTCTTCCGACTGGCACTGGTGTGGCTGGGCGTGCTGATGGGCCTGGTGCTGCCGACGCCCGACTCCGTGAGCATGGTCGTCTACCCGCTGGTCTTCCCGCTCACCGTCCTGTCGACGAGCTTCGTCCCGTCCTCGGCGATGCCGTCCTTGCTGGCCCCGGTGGCCGAGTGGAACCCGCTGTCGGCGGTGGTCACCTCGACCCGGGACCTGTTCGGGAACCCGTCGCTGCCCTCTGACGCCTGGCCCGCCGAGAACGCGCTGCTGCTGGCCGTGGCCGTCCCGCTCGCCGTCATCGTCGTGGCCGCACCACTGGCCGTACGCCGCTTCCGGCGGCTCAGCCGCTGACCCGACACACCACTTCGCGCCGGCCCTGTCCCTCCCCCTCGCCGGGGTGAGCGTTCCCCCGCTGTTCGCGGAGCGGTGGCTCAAGTACCGCCGCCCCTGCGGACCGAGAACCGCGTGACCGGCCGCGGAGCCGCTGAAGTACCGGCGCTCCGCGGCCCTGCGGGGCAAACGAATCCGGACCAGGGTTTGCGCGCACAGGGGCCTGCGGCCCGCTGTGCCGGGAAGGATTCGGGACACCCCTGCGTTCTTTGCGACACAGCCGGTCGTTAGGGTAGCCTCACTTAAGAGGTGCGAACGGCCTCGCTCCCCTGGGAGCTGAGTTGCGACACCGCACACGGCAGCACCAGCGATGAAGGGCAGGTTCTCCGGTGACTCCAGACCCGCTCGACGCGCTCCGCGACGCCTGCGCCGGGCTCAGGTTCGCGCCTCTGCCCGAGCTCGTCGCCTTCGACGACCTCTACCGTGACGGGACTCACGGCGTGCAGTGGTACCGGTCCGACGTTCTGGAGTCGGAGGGCTGGCTGCCGATCCTGTTCGACAAGCTGCGGACCGAGCACGGTCCCGGGCACCAGCTGCCGGCCGCCACCAACTTCCTGCGGGTCACCCTCCGCGAACCGATCTTCCTGGTCTCCGCGTCCCTGTACCTGACCGGGAGGGCCCCCCTCCTGACACCGGACACCCTCTACCTGCCCTGGGACACCGCCCAGGCGCGGTTCCGCACCCCCGCCTCGGTCGACACACGGCTGGCCGTACTGCCGGACGACCCGGCGGCGAACCACCCCGGTACGGTGGTCGCCCGCGACGAGGACGAGCTGCTGCGGCTGGCCGCCGAGAGCCTGTTCGCCACCTTCTCGCCCCTCATCGGGGCCCTGCACGCGCACTCGCGCGCAGGTAGGCGCACCCTGTGGGGCTGGGTGCTCGACACCCTGCACTTCTACATGCTCAATCCGGCCCGCTACCTGGGACGGGACGCGGAGGAGGCCTGGGGCCTGGCCACCCAGCTGGCGGACGCGGTGGTCGAGGCCGGTGCCGTGACGCGCAAGCGGCCCCGGCTGTTCCCCTTCGCCCCCGACAACCCGCGTGGCACCTGGGCGGTACGGGGCACCTGCTGCTTCGACTACAAGGGCGACCCCGAGCACGGCTACTGCACCACCTGCCCCCTCAAGTGCGACGGAGAGCGCCAGGAGGTCCTGGCCGAGTGGCTGCGCGACCCCGCGCTGGCCCCCTGACGGGCATGCCCCCACCGCCGGGCCGGTGCCGGCCCCGCTGTCGGGCTCAGGTGACCGGCGCTTCGACAGGCCCGCTGTAGAAGGGCTCGAAGACGACGCGGTCCGCGTCGACGTTCCCCTCCACCGTGACCGCGCCCGACGTGGTCTGCCCCGGGGCGAGGGTCTGGGCACCGAGTTCGTTGGCGTCCATGCCGATGGCCTCGCTGGTGCTGTGGACGGAGCCCTCCGCGTCCACGATGCTGAAGTAGAGCGGGTTGACGTCCAGCTGCTCCTCACCGGCGTTGGTGACCGACACGGCGACACTCGTGAAGACGCCCTCGTCGTAGAGCGGGCTCGGTTCGAAGTCGGCGCCGCTGGCGGTGAGCTCCGCACCCAGGGTCTCGGTCAGCCCGCCGTCCCCCGGCGCCTGGGGTCCGGTCCCCTCCACCTCCTGGTCTCCGACGCCCGCCGAGATCAGGGCGATCGCCGTGCACCCGCCGCCGAGGAGCAGCAGGAGCAGCAGGACGCCGCAGCCGATCCCGATGATCTTGCCCCAGGGGGTGGGCCTGGTCTCCGGGGGTCCGTAACCGCCCTGGGGCGGGTAGGTGTGGCCGCCCTGCGGCTGCCAGTCCTGACCGTAGGCCGGGCCTTGGCCGTAACCGGGCCCCTGGCCGTAGCCCGGCGCCTGGGCCTGCCCGTAACCGGGCCCCTGGCCGTAGCCCTGTCCCTGGTCGTGTGCACCGGGAGGGAGGTACCCGGGCTCCGGGGCGAAGCCGGGGCCCTGCCCGGTCGGGTAGCCGCCCGCCTCGGCGTAGCCGGGTCCCTGGCCCGAGCTCCAGTCCCCCGGCAGGGGGCCGTCGGCCGGGTAGCCGCCCGCACCCGTGTCGGAGGCGTCCGCCTCGCCGTGGCCGGGCGCGTATCCGGCGTGCTCGTAGCCCGCCTGCGCGAGCCCGTTGGGACCCTCGGAGAGTTCGCCGGGCTCCGCCTGGTACGGATGCGCACCGGCGAACCGCTCCTGTGGGGGGTGCCCGTCCGTCGCCCGGTCCCGGGCGTGGCGGCCTCCCTGCCCCTGTTCTCCCGGGGTCACCGTTCCGCGCGGAGGAGGCTGCCGCATGTGCGGGTCGTGGTGGGGGAACTCGTGCGGCGGTTCACCAGGGGGCTGCTGACCGCCCTCGATCGGGTCGCCCGGGTCCCCGGGCCGCCACTCCTCCGGCGGGTGGTGGTTCACCGGGTCCGGTCGTGGTTCCGACTGTTCCCCTGGCCCGTCCTCGGGCTCCCGACCGGTCACTGAGAACACCCCCCTGTCAGCGGAATGCGCCCACCGAGGCCGGTAGGCGCCCCAAAACTGCACGGTAACCGCGGGTCACCAGCCCGCAGGACAGCTTCGGGGGCGTTTCCGGTAAAGGTCCGGATGTGTTTTACGCAGACCTGGTCACGGGGCGGCAGAGACGCTCCGGGACCGGGCCGACAGAGCGCGCACCGCGAGCACGAACACCGGGACGGTGAACAGCGCCGCGAACAGGTTCAGTCCCCCGAACCCCGCCTGCGACAGCACGACACCGGACAGCGCACCCGCCGCGGCACCACCCAGGTTCATGGTCAGGTCGCTGACCCCCTGCACCCGCGGGCGCACGTCGGCCGACAGTGACTCGGCCAGCAGCGCGGTCCCGGCCACCAGTCCGAACGACCAGCCCAGACCCAGCAGGACCAGCCCCGTCGTCACGAGCACCTCGTCGTGTCCGGCCGTTCCGGACACGGCCGTGGCGACCAGCAGGATCACCTGGCCTGTGAGGAGTACCGGGATCCTCCCGAACCGGTCGGTGAGCCAGCCCACCACCGGGGACAGGCCGTACATGCCCGCGATGTGCAGGGAGATGGTCAGTCCGATGACGGTCAGTGCGGCGCCGTGGTGGGACATGTGCACCGGCGTCATCGTCATGACCGCGACCATCACCGTGTGGCTGGCGACGATACCGACGATCGCGAGGAGGGCGCCGGGGCTGCGCCCGACCACGCGCAGGGCTCCGGTCACGGACAGCCGCACTCCGGCGGGGGCTCCGCTGCGGGCCAGCTCCGCCGTGGCGGTGCGCAGGGGGTCGGGGCGCAGCAGGGCGAAGATCAGGGTCGCGCCGATCACGAACCCGGCCGTGGTGAACACCACCGGGCCGAGCAGCTCGGGCAGACCGAGGCGGGCGGCGACCCGCCCGCTGGGGCCGATGAGGTTGGGGCCCGCCACCGAGCCCACGGTGGTCGCCCACACCACAACGGACAGGTCGCGGCCCCGCGTGCCCTCCGACGCGAGGTCCGCGGCCGCGTGCCTGGACTGGAGGTTGGTCGCGGTCCCGGCTCCGACCAGCACCATCCCGGCCAGGAACAGGGCGAACGTCTCCAGGACGGTGGCGGCGATGACGGTGGTGCCGCCGACCGCCCCGAGCACCCAGCCCAGGGTGAGGCCGGGCCGGCGTCCGTGGCGGGCGGCCAAAGACGCGAGCGGCAGGGCGAACACGGCGGCGCCCAGGGTGATCATGGTGGTGGCCATCCCGGACCAGGTGTCCGAACCGGTCAGGTCGAGCACGATGAGCGCACCGACGGCGAGCATGGCGCCCATGCCGATGCCGCCGACGACCTGGGCGAGCATGAGGACGAGGACGGTACGGCGCTGGATGCGGGCGCGTGTCTCCTCGGAGAGCACCTCTCCGACATGGGGTGTTTCTGTCGACACGAGGCCTGCTCTCCGATTCGTCCTATGGATAGAGGAATCGTAACCGCCCGTCCGCGGAGGAGGACGAATCGGGTGGCACGCCGTTCGACGGCGTGCCGGGCTCGGTGGTCGTCCGGGCTGGCCCCGGGGGCGGCCGCGTCCGCCCGGGTCTACCGGGCGGTGGCGGTCCTCGCCCCTACCCCGGCGCGCCGCCACAGCCGGGGCAGCGCGCACACCGGACTTCGGCACAGGCCACGGGCACCTGGTGCCCAGGCGTGACCGATGAGCGTCAGAGTGGGTTCAGGCGGGCCTTGAGCAGGCAGAACTCATGACCTTTGGGGCCGCCTCTGGCCGTGTACCAGAGGGCTGACCGGCTTCGGTGCACGACTACCCGCGACCGTAGCGCCAGCGCAGGAAGTCGTGCTCGCGTTCGACGTAGCGCATCTCCGCGTAGAGGGTGTGCGGGTCGTGCGCACTGATGACGACGCCGCTCTCGGGGACCACCGGCCAGCACGCGAACGCCCAGAAGCAGCGGGTGTAGCCACCCCAGACGACGACCCACGCCCCCTGCTTCTGCCATTCGATGTGTTCGGCTATCCGGCGCTGTTCCTCGTCTTCTGTGTCGTCCATGCCGACTGTGGCCATACCCGGCGCCGGGAGAAGCCGATCAGGCCGGAATCGGCCAGTTTGCATGGGTTGTCAGTGCGCACCGTAGGACCGCGGACACACGAGGCGCCCGTGCAGGCGCCGTGGGCGCGGGCACGGGCCTCCACCCCGTACGGACCGGGGCCGGTCAGCGCCCCGCGACCAGCCCCGTGTCACCGGGAACCGGCTCCGCCGCATCGTTGCCCAGAGCAACGATCCTGTTGTCGCGGTCCACGTGCACGATGTGCTGCACGTGCCCGGCCCGCTCCACCTCGTCGACCTGGGCATACCCGATGATGATGACCAGGTCGCCCGGGCTCACCAGGCGCGCGGCGGCGCCGTTGATACCGATGACACCGCTACCGCGCTCACCCACCAGGGCGTAGGTCACCAGCCGGGCACCGTTGTCGATGTCGACGATGTGGACCTGTTCCCCCTCGACGATGTCGGCGGCCTCCATCAGATCGGCGTCGATCGTGACGGATCCCACATAGTGCAGGTCGGCCTGGGTGACCGTGGCGCGGTGGATCTTGCCGTTGATCAGGGTGCGCAGCACTGCTCGATCCTCGTTTCAGCCGTCGTGCGAACTACAGGCCCCTCGGGGTCCCGTGCGTCTTCCATGATGACCCCGCCCGGTCACCACTGCGACCACCGGGGCCCCACAACGCCGCGAACACCCCCGACCCGCCGGGTGTTCCCCACCGCACCCGACGGGTCTACGCGGGGAACACCCCTAGTTGAACGAGGAGTAGGCGACCACACCGCGGCGCACGAGGTCGGCGGCCTTGCGCGCGGTGGAGCGCACCTCCGCGTCCCCTGTGGCCCCGGCGATCTGGCTGAGCATGTCCACCAGCATCTTGGCGGTGCGTACGAAGTCGCCCGCGGGCATGTCCGCCTGGCGCAGGATGTCGTCCAGCCGGTCACCGCGCGCCCACCGGTGGGCCGTCCACACGAACCCCAGGTCCGGCTGGCGCAGGAACGTCACCCGGTGCCGGGACTCGACCTCGTTGAGCTCACCCCACAGCCGCAGCATCTCGGCGAGGGTCTCCTCGATCGTCCCGGCCGGGATGCGCGGGTAGGCGTCGTCGTTGCGGCGCGCCTCGTAGACCAGGGAGGCCACGATCGCGGCCAGCTCCACCGGGTTGAGGCTCTTCCACACCCCCCGGCGCAGGCACTCGGCGACCAGCAGGTCCAGCTCCGAGTAGATCTTGGCCAGACGACCCCCGTCGTCGGACACGTTGTCCCCGGACAGGTACTCCAGGTCCTCCAGGACACCGCACACCCGGTCGAAGGTGCGGGAGATGACGTGTGAGCGGCCCTCGACCCGGCGGCGCAGCGACTCGGTCTCACGGCTCAGCCGGAAGTACCGCTCCGCCCAGCGGGCGTGGTCCTCCCGGTCCGCGCACCCGTGGCAGGGGTGCTCGCGCAGTTCCGTGCGCAGCCGCAGCACCTCGGCGTCCTCGCCCGCGTCGCGTCCGCCCCGCTCGTAGACCGGGTCGGTGCCGCGCTCCTTGAGCTTGTTGCGCAGTGTGGAGGCCAGGTCCTGGCGGGACCTGGGCGACTTGGCGGAGAACGACTTGGGGATGCGCATCCGCCCGGACGGGTGGACCGGGACGGTGAAGTCGGTGGCGTTGATCCGCTTGACCTGCTTGTCCGCGGTGAGCACCAGTGGCGCGGGAAGGTCGTGGCGCAGCCCGGGGTCGAGCACGACCGCGTGCCCGGAGAAGCGGCCCGACGGGATGCGGATGATGTCGCCCGGCCGCAGTTTCTCCAGGCTCTCCAGGGCGTCGTCCCGGCGCTGCGTGGAACGGTTCCTGGCGAGCATGGACTCCCGGTCGCTCAGCGCGCGGCGCAGCGAGGCGTACTCCATGAAGTCGCCCAGGTGGCACTCCGCGGCCCTGGCATAGCCGTCGAGCGCCTCCTCGTGCTTGCGCAGCTGCTTGACCAGGCCGACCACGGCGCGGTCGGCCTGGAACTGGGCGAAGGACTCCTCCAACATGGTGCGGCTGCGCCGACGGCCGACCTGGCCGACCAGGTTGACCGCCATGTTGTAGGACGGCTGGAAGCTGGAGTTGAGCGGGTAGGTGCGGGTGCCCGCGAGGCTGGCGACGGCCTCGGGGTCGGTCCCGGCCTGCCACACCACGACGGCGTGGCCCTCCACGTCGATGCCGCGGCGTCCGGCGCGACCGGTGAGCTGCGTGTACTCGCCCGGAGTGAGCTGGACGTGCGCTTCGCCGTTCCACTTGTCGAGCTTCTCGATGACCACGGTCCGCGCGGGCATGTTGATGCCCAGGGCGAGGGTCTCGGTGGCGAACACGGCACGGATGAGCCCTCTGGAGAACAGGTGCTCGACGATCTCCTTGAACGTCGGGAGCATCCCCGCGTGGTGGGAGGAGATGCCCGCTTCCAGGGCGCGCAACCACTGGTCGAAGCCGAGCACCGTCAGGTCGGCCGGGGGGATGTCGGCGCACCGGGTCTCCGCGTACTCGCGGATCTCGGCTGCCTCCTCCGGGCTGGTGAGCACCAGGCCCGACGCCACGCACTGGCGGACGGCGTCGTCGCAGCCGGCCCGGCTGAAGATGAAGGTGATGGCGGGCAGCAGGCCGTCGTCGTCGAGTTCCTCGATGATGGCGGGCCTGGAAGGGGGCGTGAACCGCGACCTCGGGCGGATGTTGCCGCGGGCCCTCGACTGCGGGTGGCGCCGCCGGTTCGCCAGCTGCGTGACCCGGGAGTCCTCCTCCGCGAACCGGACCAGGGTCGGGTTGATCCGCAGTTTCTGGCCGCCGACCTCGATCTCCCGGTGCGGTTGGGGGCGGCGGCGCTCGCGTTTGCGCTTGCCCTTGTTCCGGCCCTCACCGGAACCGGGCCCCTCCTCCTGACCGGTGTCCTCCTCCATGTCCACGAACAGGTCGTGGACGCGGTTGCCGACCATGACGTGCTGCCACAGCGGCACCGGCCGCTTCTCGTCGACGATGACGGTCGTGTCGCCGCGCACCTGCTGCAGCCACTCGCCGAACTCCTCGGCGTTGCTGACGGTGGCGGAGAGGGCGACCATACGCACCGACTCGGGCAGGTGGATGATCACCTCCTCCCACACCGCGCCGCGGAAGCGGTCGGCGAGGTAGTGGACCTCGTCCATGACCACGTAGGCCAGCCCTGCGAGGGTGGAGGAACCCTCGTAGAGCATGTTGCGCAGCACCTCGGTGGTCATGACGACCACGGGTGCCTCACCGTTGACGCTGTTGTCACCGGTCAGCAACCCGACCTGGTCGGCACCGTAGCGTTTGACCAGGTCGTTGTACTTCTGGTTGGACAGCGCCTTGATGGGCGTGGTGTAGAAGCACTTGGTGCCCTCGCTGAGGGCCAGGTGCACGGCGAACTCGCCGACCACGGTCTTGCCGGACCCGGTCGGCGCGGCCACCAACACCCCGTGACCGTTCTCCAGGACCCGACAGGCCCTGACCTGGAACGGGTCGAACTCGAACCCGTAGAGGCCCTGAAAGGCCTCGATGGCGGAGCTGGAGGCGGCCTGACGCCGCCGGAAGGCGGCGTACCGCTCGGAGTGACTACTCATATGGCCTCCAGCCTATGAGGTCAGCTCCAACATCTCGACCGATTTCGGTACGACCTCGCAGACCAGTGGCGGCTCTCCGACCCGCTCGCCGTCGGCGTAGGCCGCGCCGGACTCGGCGCGGATGGTGACGGAGCGGCCGCGTTCGACCACCACCTCGTCGAGCCCGATGTGGCTGCCGTTGAAGACGCGGGGGAACACGCGGAGGAAGCGGCCGAGCGGCCCCTCCCGGACGAAGACCACGTCGAGGAGGCCGTCGTCGGGTTCGGCGTCGGGGCACACGTGCATGCCGCCGCCGTAGGTGCTGGTGTTGCCGACCGCGACGAGCATGCCGGGTTCGGCGATGATCCGCCCGTCCACCTCGATCTCGAAGTCGACGGGTGCGAAGGAGCGCAGCTCGGCCAGGAGGCCGACGACGTATCCGGTGCGGCCGATGCTGAACCGGAAGTTGTTGACCCGTTCGTTGACCCGGGCGTCGAAGCCGCAGGCCAGGACACTGAGGTAGTAGCGCTGGGTGCCGTCGGCCAGGGTCAGGCGCACGGCGTCGACGGGGCGGGTGCGCCCGCGCAGGATCGCGGCGGCGATGTCGCGGGCCGATCCGCGCGGCCGGCCCAAGGCGCGGGCGATGTCGTTGCCGGTCCCGGTCGGGACCACGGCCAGGGGAACACCGGTCCCCACGACCCCTTGGAGGGCCTGGTGGACCAATCCGTCACCGCCGACGGCAACGAGGGCGTCGGGGCGGTCGGAGGCGGCCAGCCGGGCCATCCTGCGGCTGTCGGAGGCCGAGCTGCCGGTGTAGACGTGCACCCGCGCTCCGGCGTCGCGGAGCGCCTGCTTGAGCCTCACTCCGGTGACGGCGGCGCGGCGCCTGCCGGAGTTGGGATTGACGAGAAGAGCGATGTGAGGGGGCATACCAGTCCTTGCTACCCCAGAAGGGACAGGGAGGGGGTTCGGAGCTGTGGAGCTCGCCCGCGCACCCTCGCGCCCGGGTGCGCGCGGGGGTTCAGGAGGTTTCGGAGGCCTCGGTCCGCTTTTCCCGCTGTTCGGCTTGCTCACGCTGGCGGCGATGGTATTCCTCCATCGCCTTCGGGGTGTTCAGGGGGGAGGGCACCCACGCGACCTCGACGTCGACCTCGCCGTTCTGGATACGGCGCTCCTCCTCGGTGAGGTACTCCTCGGGGATGTCGAACTCGCCGTCACGCGCGCCCAGGACGAAGGCGTCCCACTCGGCGGGTGTGAAGTACAGCGTGCCCTTCTCGGGGGACTTGCCGTCGCGTACGGCGCGGAAGCCGTCGTCGAAGGTCGCGACCTCCACGACCGCCTCGGACTCCTCCTTGGACAGGGAGGAGCGCATCCACACCGCGTCGGTG
The DNA here is from genome assembly GCF_042716955.1 of Nocardiopsis sp. NPDC058631. Taxonomy (NCBI): domain Bacteria; kingdom Bacillati; phylum Actinomycetota; class Actinomycetes; order Streptosporangiales; family Nocardiopsidaceae; genus Nocardiopsis; species Nocardiopsis sp. NPDC058631. The sequence goes on from NZ_JBHXQY010000017.1 coordinate 13,664, forward strand.
GTGTCGTGCCACTTCTCGTTGCCCATGGCCTCGGGAGGGAGCTCCCGTCGGGCCTCGGTCCGCTCACTCATCGAAATTCCCTTCTCCACGGCCTGGGTCGGCCCGTGGTGCGCCGGGCCGACGAGGGGGCGATCCCGCCCCACCGCCCGACCCTAACGCGTGACGGGGCCGCTCATGAGCGTTTTCCGGATTCTTCCCCGACATCGGGCCCGTCCAGGGGGGCCGGGGTCTCGTCGAGTTCGGAGACCTCGTCGTCGTCCAGGTCGGCGTAGGGGTCGTTGCGCTTCTTGCGACGGTCGTTGAGGAAGGCGAACAGTTCGGCGATCTCGAACAGGACGACGAGCGGCACGGCCAGCGCGAGCATGGAGATCGGCTCTGCCGGGGTGATGACCGCCGCGACCAGGAACGAACTGAAGATGATGACGCGGCGCCACTTGGCGATGGCGGCGTGCGGGAGTACCCCGGAGATGTTGAGCAGGACCACCAGCAGGGGCAGCACGAAGCCGACACCGAACATGCCCATCATGATGAGCATGTAGTCCAGGTACTCGCCGATGGTCAGGAAGGGGTCCGCGTCCTCGGGGAGGAACCCGAAGAGCATGGTCAGCGCCATGGAGGTGACGGCGTAGGCCAGGGCGGCGCCCCCTGCGAAGAGGAGGGCGGCCAGCGGCGCGAAGATGTAGGCGTACTTCTTCTCGCGCCCGTGCAGGGCGGGGGCGACGAACGCCCACAGCTGGTACAGCCAGAACGGTGCGGAGACGAGCGCCCCGACGAACAGCCAGACCTTGAAGGCCACGAAGAACGCGTCGAAGGGGCCGGTGACGATGAGGGAGCAGTCGTCGGGTCCGTTGACCTGGGACACGGGGAGGGAGCAGTAGGGCTCCACCAGGAACGCCCACACGTAGTCGTAGACGAGGTAGCCCACGACCGCGCCCAGGGTCAGCGCGATGCCCGCCTTGGTCAGCCGGCTGCGCAGCTCGCGTAGGTGCTCCATGAGCGGCATCCGGGCCTCCGGATTGGTCGCCCGGCCTCGTGCGCTCATCGTGTGGTCACTCTCTTCTCCTCCGGGTCCGCGCCGTCGGCGCGGATTCCCCTGACAACCGTGCGGCGCGGCACCCCTGGTGTGCGCCGCGCCCGTGTCGCGCCCGCCTCCGGGCCTGTGGGGAGCCTGGTCACGGGTGCGGTCAGCCTCTCGGCGCGGGACGTCCCGCGGCCGCGTCGTGGGACGCGCCGCTGACGCGGAGCCGCGGCGTCACGCGGTGCCGGGGCACCGCGGAGCCGGCCGCTCCGGTGTCCGAATCAGTTGCCGTACGTGCGGTGGGTGGTCTCACCGGACTCGTCGACGATGCGCTGGCCGGGGGGCAGCTGCGGGTAGTTCTGCTGCTGGGGCTGCTGGGGCTGCTGCGGCGGCTGGTGCTGCTGCTGCCCGGCAGGGGGGTTCTGCTGCTCGGAGGCCTGTTGGGTCTGGGCCCCGTTGGCCTCGGCGTTGTCGTCGTCGTCGACCAGGCCCTTGCCCTCGGCCTTGAGGATGCGGGCACTGCGTCCCAGGGATCTGGCCAGATCCGGAAGCTTCTTCGCTCCGAACAGCAGCAAGGCCAGAATCGCCAGAATGGCGATGGTAGGTCCGTTGAACGGTCCCATGGTTCTACCTCTCTGTGGGGCGCGAACAAGCGCCTTCGATGGTACGCGTATCCGAATGCGGGTCCATCATTCCCCCGCACGGCTTCGACCGACGCGCTCACGCAGGTCATCACTGCTCGCCCGGTACTCGCCCGACACCCGTGTCACCCGCTCGGACAGCACACCCGCGGCGCGGCACACCCGCAGCGCGAGGGCCGCGACGAGGGCCGTTCCGACTGCGAACACACCGAACAGGACGGCGAGGACGATCACCCGTTCACCTTATCCCTTGCCAAGTGACAGCCACCCCTGACCCCGGTGAACAGCTGGGCCTCACTCGGGCGACGAAGTGGTCTCGACCAATTTCCCACAGGTTTGTTCCGTGCGGTAGTGCTCCAGCGCCCGCAGTGCCTCGGCGCGTGCCTCCTCGGCGAGCGCTTCGGGCGCCACCACGCGCCCCTGCGGCCCCAGCATCAGCGCGAGGCGCACCACCCAGGCGGGCGCCGGGGTGCGCAACGTGGCGCGAACCCCTCCCCCGGGGAGTTCGGTCACCGACTCGCACACGTAGTCCTCGGTCACCCAGCCGGCCGTGGGCTCCAGGTCGAGTGTGACCTGGGCGTCGCGGTCCGAGCGCTGGAGCACCCCTGCGGACAGGTCGCGGCGGCCCACCCCCTCGGGCACCTGGGCGGCGTAGGGCAGGACGGTCAGCTCCAGGACCCTGTCCAGGCGGAACAGGCGCACGTCCTCGCGCAGGTGGCAGTACCCCTCCAGGAAGTGGTAGCCGTCCTGCACGACCAGGCCCATGGGATCCACGTCGCGTTCGGTGACCTGGTCCAGGTATCCCGACAGGTAGCGCAGGTGCAGGCGCTGCCCGGCCTCCAGCGCGTCGGCGCAGCGGCGCTGGGTCCGGGCGACCTGCTCGTCCCCTTCCACCCGTACCTGGACCGAGTCGGCCAGGGATCCCAGGGCCGCCCCGGCCGCGGTGCGCAGCTTCTCCCCGACCCGCTTGAGCGCGCCGACCTCCAGCCCCTCGGTCTCGGGGAGCGTCTCCAGCAGGGACAGGCCCACGACCAGGCTGGCGGCCTCGTCGGCGGTGAGCCGGAGCGGCTGGGCGAGCGTGTCGGCGTTGGCGATGATGATCTCGCCGGTCTCCTTCGCCGCGTCGAGGTCGACGTCGATGAGGTCGCCGGGGGTGTAGCCGGGCAGACCGCACATCCACAGCAGGCTGAGGTCGGCCACGACCTGCTTCTCGCTGAGCCCGAAGTGCCCGGCGACCTCGGGCACGCGCACGTCGCGGCCCAGGGCGTAGGGCACCAGCATGAGCAGTCGGCGTAGCTGGTCGGCGGAGCGGGGCCCGCGCGCGGGGGCGTCGGCCTCCCCGGTGCCGCTGCCCCCGACGGGCTCCGCCGTGGCGGACGCGACGGTGTCGACCGTGGCCGCCAGGTGGGCCGCCATCGCCTCGCGGGCCCCGGAGGGCTCGACGACCTCCGCACGCGATCCGAACGAGGCGACGTGCCTGACCAGCGCGGGGGTGTCGGAGTAGGGGTAGCTGAGGGTGTCCCAGCCGTTCCCCGAACCGTCCCGCTCACCGGGGACGACGCGCAGGGCGCGGCGGCGCAGGGCGTGCGCGGAGTCGGCGCGCACCCGCAGGATGGCGGTGCGCTCGGGCTCGGCCGTCTGACCGGCGACCACGGACCGCAGGTCGACGCCCTCGGGAATGACCACGTCGGGGCCTTCGCGCAAGACGGTCACCTCTCCGCGGACGCGGCCCAGGCGGAACACCCGTCGGGCGCCGCGCAACCGGTCGTGGCCGACCACGTACCAGTGGCCGCGCAGGTTGACGATGCCCCAGGGTTCGATCTCGCGGGTCTCGGTCTCGGCCTGCCCCGGCTTGCGGTAGTCGAAGGAGATGGGCCGCCGGTCCCGCACCGCCTGCCAGACGGGACCGAAGGAGGGTTCGTCGGTGCGCATCGCGGGGGTGAGCCCGGGTGCGGCCTCGCTGTCCACCGGCACTCCGGCGGAGCGGAGCTTGAACAGGGCGTTGGCCGCCGCCTCGCCCAGGGAGGCGTGCCTCCAGGCGCGAGCGGCCAGACCCAGGACGAGGGCCTCGTCGGGGAGGAGCTCGATCTCCGGCAGCTCGTAGTCGGAGCGGGAGATGCGGTAGCCCTCCTCTCCGCTGATCGCGTCACCGGTGCCCACCTGGATGGGGATGCCGCTGTCGCGCAGCTCGCGCTTGTCGCGCTCGAACATGCGCTTGAACGCCGACTCGGTGTCGGCCTCGGCGTACCCGTGCACCGTCTGCCTGATCTCCTGGGCGGTCAGGTGGCGGCGCGTGGACAACAGACAGATGACGAGGTTCAGCTGTCGTTCCGTCTTCCTGCGAGACATCGTCCGCACCCTTCTCGCCCGCACATGGTGGATTGACCGGCCGGGGCGCGCGTTGGCGCGTCGTCCCTCGCCGGTTCAGCAACGACGGTACCGTGCCTGGCATGATCCGGTGGCGCCGTGGTGAAGTCCGTCAGCTCCTCCCCTCCTGGCCGGGAGTCGCCCTGTCCCTGGTGGCGGTGGACACCGCCCCCGGAAGGAGCACCGACACGACCGGTGGCGCCGGACCGGCCCGGCGCCCCGCTCCCGGGCCCGGCGGGGAGGGCACCGCGACGACGTGCCGCGCGCTCGCCTACACCGACCTGGTCGGAACCCCGCGGGTCGGGGACACCGTCCTGCTCAACACCGGCGCCCTGGACCTGGGGCTGGGGACGGGCGGGTACGCGCTGGTCGTGGCGGTCCCGGACCGGCTGCCCGTCGACCAGGAGAGGCCCGGGCACCTGGTGAAGGCCCGCTACACACCGCTCCAGGCCACCGTTCTGGGCGCCGACGAGCAGGGCTCGCCCCACCACGACGTGCTGCGTTCGGCCGACGGCGTGGACGGCATGCCCGTGGTGGTGGCCGACCTGCACTCGGCCCTGCCCGCAGTGGTGGCGGGGGTGCGCGCGGAGCGGCCGGACGCGCGGATCGTCAACGTGATGCTGGACGGCGGGGCCCTGCCCGCAGCGTTCTCACAACTGGTGGGCATCCTGCGCGAGGAGGGCCTGATCGCGGGGTGCGTGACCACCGGGCAGACCTTCGGAGGCGACCTGGAGGCGGTCACCCCGCACTCGGGGCTGTTGGCCGCCCGGCACGTGATGGGCGCGGACGTGGCGGTGGTGTGCCAGGGGCCGGGCAACCTGGGCACCGGTACCCCCTGGGGTTTCTCGGGGGTCTGCGGCGGCGAGGCGGTGAACGCGGCGGCCGTACTGGGCGGCCGTCCGGTGGCCTCGCTGCGGGTGAGCGAGGCCGACGAGCGCGAGCGCCACCGGGGGGTGTCGCACCACAGCCTGACCGCGTACGGGCGGGTGGCGCTGGCCCGCGCCGACGTGGTGGTGCCGGTGCTGCCGGGGGCCTTCGGTGAGCGCGTGCGCTCCCAGGCGCAGGCGCTGGGTTCACGGCACCGCCTGGTCGAGGTCGGTGTCGGCGGCCTGGAGGAGGCACTGCTGGCGCTGCCGGTGAAGGTCTCGACGATGGGCCGCGGACTGGACGAGGACCGCGCAGCGTTCCTGAGCGCCGCGGCTGCGGGCCGCCACGCGGCCGCTCTGCTCTAGGCACGCCCCACGCCGCCGTACGGGGCCGGGTGCCACCGGACCCGACCCCGGGGACCCTCGGGCGGCGGGGGACGCCAGCGGTGTATCCGGGAGCCGCACAGGGGCCCGCGCCCGGCCGCGGCCCGTTCCGCCGCACCGGCCCCGGACCTGTGCCGGGTGCCGGGTGCCGGGCCTCAGGCGTTCTGGAGCGCGTCCGGACTCGGCGACTGACCGGGCACCGGCGCCCTCCGGGTGGAGGCGAGCATGTGCACGGAGGGCACGTCGAAGTAGGCCCCGGGTCGAAACATCGCCAGAGAGGTCGGCTCCGCCCGCACACCCTCGTCGACCCGCAGCGCGTCGGGCACGAACACCGTGCCGTCCCCGCAGGTGATCCCCCACCTGCGCCCCTCCCCTGCCGCGACGACCTGGCCGGGTCCCCCTCCCCGCGCCCGGCCCTCCAGCCCTCCCCCGCACAGGGTGATCCGGGCCCCGCCGAACATCGCGAACGCCCCCGGGTAGGGGTCGGCGAGCGCCCGCACCATCCGGTCCACGTCGCTTCCGGCGGCGGTGAGGTCGAGGTGGCCGTCACTCGGACGCCGGTGGGGCCACACCGATGCGTGGCCGGCCTGCGGGCGCCGCGGGGCGGTGCCCTCCAGCAGGTCGTCCAGGTGCTGCACCAGCAGCTCCGCCTGGATGTGGCCGACGCGTTCGTAGAGGCCGGTGGCGGTGACGTCGGCCGCGAGGTCGAACCAGTGCTGGTCGACGATGTCGCCGGTGACGGGCTCACGCTCCAGGTGGAAGAGGGTGACGGCGCTGGAACGCATGTTGCGAAGGATGGTCCACGGGATGGGTGCTCGGCCCCGCCCGACCGGGAGCGGCGACGGGTGCAGACCGACCGCGCCCAGCGGGAGTGAGGCCAGGACCTGCTCATGGATCAGCTGCGACCACCCCGCGACGACCATCAGCTCGACCTGGTGCGCGGCGAGTGCCTCCCGCACCTCGTCGGAGTTGACGTCGGCAGCCCGCACGTGCGGCAGGTCGTGGCGGCGGGTGACGGCCTCGTAGTCGAGGTAGCCGGAGCGGTGGGCCAGTTCGGCCGGGTAGGACACCACCAGGCTCGGCGGACGCCCTTGGGCGCAGAGTTTCTCCAGGGCCGGAACCCCGAGACGTAGTCCCGACACGTAGCAGTAGCGCCGCCTGTCCGACATGGCTCCCCCTTGCCCGTCCACGGTTGCTCCGACTCTACGCACCGGTCCCGGCCCGGGCCGGGACCGTGTTCCCCGGGCGTGTCCCCCGTGCCGTGCGCGCGCCCGGCAGCGCGCACCGCCGAGTGCCGCCCTCCCGGTCCGGCGCCTCGAAGGACCTCGCCTTCAACCCCTCAAAACCCACGATCCCCGCAACTCCCTGAAATCCAGGGTGTTGCGGGGATCGCCAGAACCCGTGAGGCCCACGGGGGCGTTGGTACGCGTACGCGCGGAGGGGCTACTCCCCGTCCTCCTCGGCGGGGTCGGCCTCCTCCTCGGCGCCCTCTCCGCCTTCCGCGCCCTCTTCGGCGGGAGGCGGGTTCTTGTAGGACCCGAGCACGTCGACGACGAAGACGAGGGGACCGGCGGGCGCACCCATGGTCTCCTCCTCGGTCTCCCCGTAGGCGAGGTCGGCGGGCACGGACAGCAGCAGTCGGCTGCCGACCGGCTGGCCGACGATGCCCTCGTCCCAGCCCTCGATGACGGATCCCGCCCCGATGGTGGTGTCGAAGGGGTCGCCGCCGCGGCTCCACGTGGAGTCGAAGGACGGGTGCTCGCCGTTCTCGTCGGCCTCCCAGCGCACGCCGGTGTACTGGACGATGACCTGCTCGCCCTCCTCCACCTCGGCACCGGTGCCCTCGATGAGCGGAACGATCTCCAGGTCCTCGGGTGCGTCGCCCTCCGGAACCTCGATGGTCGGCTCGCTGTGGCCGTCCTGTGTCACCACCGGCAGGCCGTCGCCGCCGTCGGTGGTCTGCTCCCCGGGCACGACCGAGCCCTTGTTGAAGCTGTTGACCAGGTCGATGACCAGGACGCTGGCACCGGCCGGGGCGGGCTGCCCCGAGGCTTCGGCCTGGGCCTGCTCGTCCTCGGTGAGCGGGGGCATGACGTAGACGGCCCGGCTGCCGACGGGCTGGTTGACCAGCACGTCGCTGATCTGCTCCGGCATCTGCTCCATGCGGATCAGGTCGGGGGCGCCGGTCTCGTAGCTGGACATGCCCTCGGCCAGCTCGCCTTCGCCCGGGCCGGTCCACTGGTACTGGACGACGTTGGCGACCACCAGGTCGTCCGCGCGCACCAACTCGTCCTCACCCGAGCCCTCGCTGACGATGCCCGAGATCTCCTCCTCCGGGGGGTCGGCGTCGGGGAAGGCGACCTCCGGTTCCTCACCGACCTCGCCGGTGACGGTGGGCAGACGCGGGTCGAGCTGGTCCCCATCCATGCGCAGGAAGGCTGGAGTTCGCCATTCCTCTGGGATGCTTCCGCAGCTTGAGACCGCCAGGGTGATGGCGGCCAGCGGCACCGCGAGGGCGGCGGCACGTCGGTGCATGAGTCACAACCTCTGATTTCCGGCTTAGGACAGGGTCACACTACCGAAAAGAAGGGCCGTAACCACCCCCGGGAACGCCTCGAACACCAGAACCCCGCCGCAGCGGGCTTACGTCCGCCGGGCAGGGCCCTGATTCGTGGTCTCCGGGGGTCACATACCGGCGATCAGCTTCTCCACGCGCTCGTCGACCGACTTGAAGGGGTCCTTGCAGAGCACCGTCCTCTGCGCCTGGTCGTTGAGCTTGAGGTGCACCCAGTCCACGGTGAAGTCGCGGCGCTGCTCCTGGGCGCGGCGGATGAACTCGCCGCGCAGCCGTGCCCGCGTGGTCTGCGGAGGCACCGACTTGGCCTCGAAGATCTTCAGGTCGCCGACCACGCGCTCCATCTGGCCGCGCTTCTGCATCAGGTAGAACAGCCCGCGGTCGCGATGGATGTCGTGGTAGGTCAGGTCCAGCTGGGCCACACGGGGCGAGGACAGGGACAGGTCGTGCTTGTCCCGGTAGCGCTCAAGGAGCTGGTACTTGGCGACCCAGTCGATCTCCCGGGCGACGGTGTCCAGGTTCTGGGTCTCGACCGCCTCCAGGGTGCGCTGCCACAGGTCGAGGATGCGCTTGCCGGTGGCGTCGGTACCGTGCCGGTCGACGTAGCTCTGCACCTTCTCCAGGTACTCGCGCTGGATCTCCAGGGCGCTGGCCTCGCGGCCGTTGGCCAGGCGCACCTTGCGCCGACCGGTCATGTCGTGGCTGACCTCACGGATCGCCCGGATGGGGTTCTCCAGCGTGTAGTCGCGCATGACGACGCCGGCCTCGATCATCCGCAGGACCAGGTCGGTGGAGCCCAGCTTGAGGAGGGTGGTGGTCTCGCTCATGTTCGAGTCGCCGACGATGACGTGCAGGCGCCGGAAACGCTCGGCGTCGGCGTGCGGCTCGTCCCGGGTGTTGATGATGGGGCGGGAGCGCGTGGTGGCGGAGGAGACGCCCTCCCAGATGTGCTCGGCGCGCTGGCTGACGCAGAACAGGGCGCCACGGGGGGTCTGGAGCACCTTTCCGGCTCCGCAGATGATCTGGCGGGTGACCAGGAAGGGGATGAGCACGTCGGCCAGGCGGCCGAACTCGCCGTGCCTGCCGACGAGGTAGTTCTCGTGGCAGCCGTAGGAGTTGCCGGCCGAGTCGGTGTTGTTCTTGAACAGGTAGATGTCCCCGGCGATGCCCTCCTCGTGCAGGCGCTGCTCGGCGTCGACCTGCAGCCCCTCCAGGATGCGTTCGCCCGCCTTGTCGTGGGCCACCAGGTCCACGAGGCTGTCACATTCGGGGGTGGCGTACTCGGGGTGGCTGCCGACGTCCAGGTACAGACGGGCACCGTTGCGCAGGAACACGTTGCTGCTGCGCCCCCAGGAGACCACCCTGCGGAAGAGGTACCGGGCGACCTCGTCGGGTGACAGCCTGCGCTGCCCCCGGAAGGTGCACGTGACCCCGTACTCGTTCTCCAGCCCGAAGATCCGTCGTTCCACGCGGCCTCACCAACTTCCCGTCACCGAGGTGTGGACGACGGGCCCTCGTCGTCCGCACCAGCCCGGCCGGTGCGGCGCCTCGGGCGCGCCGCACCGTCGTCATCCTTCAGGTCACTCGTCGTCCTCGTCCTCGGTGGTGTCGCCGCCTCCGGAGGCGGCGGTGCCCCCGGACTTGCCCTCCTCGATGAGGGCGGTCAGGTGGCGTCCGTGGATGCGGCGGAACTTGCGGTGCTGCCTGGAGCGCTCCAGGATGGCGACCTCCAGGTTGGAGGCCTCCAGTTCGCGCTCCTCGCCGTTCTCGCGGGCGAGGGCGCGGGTGGCCGCGTTGAGGGCGGCGCTGAGCGGGGCGTCGGCGGCGAAGCGGTCCTTGAGCTGGGTGGAGACGTACTCCGAGGAGCCGCCCACGGCCACGAACCCCTGTTCGTCCACGATCGAGCCGTCGAAGGTGATCCGGTAGATCTCGTCGTCGGCGGCGGTGTCCCCTACCTCGGCGACGACGATCTCCACCTCCCAGGGCTTGAGGCTCTCGCTGAAGACGGTGCCCAGGGTCTGGGCGTAGATGTTGGCGAGTTGGCGTCCGTTGACGTCGCGGCGGTCGTACTGGTACCCGCGTACGTCAGCGAACCGCACACCCATGAGGCGCAGGTTCTCGAACTCGGGGTAGCGGCCGACGGCGGCGAAGCCGATGCGGTCGTAGAGTTCGCTGATCTTGTGCAGTGTGCGGGACATGTTGTCCGCCACCATGAGGATCCCGCCCTCGTACTGCAGGACGACGGCGCTGCGGCCGCGCGCGATGCCCTTGCGCGCGTAGTCCGCCTTGTCCTTCATCTGCTGTTCGGGGGCGACGTAGAACGGCATCGACACCGCGGATCGTTTCCTTACCTAGTCGGGAGATGTCTGGAGTGGGGACGGTGGTCGGCTCAGGCCAGATCGACCGTGGGGCCGTCGGGGCGCTCCGCGCGTCCCGCGACCACCTCCGTCGCCAGACGGGCGACGACCTCGGCGGGCAGGCGGCGGTGGCCGTCCTCGGTGATGACGTCGACGAGGGGGAAGATCTTGCGGTGCAGGTCGGGTCCGCCCGTGGCGGAGTCGTCGTCGGCGGCGTCGTAGAGGGACTGGAGGGCCACCTTGACGGCGGCGGTCTCGTCCAGGTCGTCGCGGTACAGCTTCTTGATGGAGCCCTTGGCGAAGACCGACCCGGAGCCGATGGAGTGGTAGCGGTGCTCCTCGTAGCGCCCGCCGACGGCGTCGTAGCTGAACACCCGTCCCACCTCGGTGTTCTCGTCGAACCCGACGAGGATCGGGACGACGACGAAGCCCTGCATGGCCATGCCGAGGTTACCGCGGACCATCTGGGCGAGCTTGTTCGCCTTGCCCTCGAGGGAGAGCGAGCGGCCCTCCATCTTCTCGTAGTGCTCCAGTTCGACCTGGTAGAGGCGGGCCAGTTCGATACCGATCCCGGCGGAGCCGGCGATGGCCACCGCGGAGTACTCGTCGGTCCGGAAGACCTTTTCCATGTCGCGGTTGGCGATGACGTTGCCCTGGGTGGCGCGGCGGTCACCCGCCAGGAGGACGCCCCCGGGGAAGGTCAGGGCGACGATGGTCGTCGCGTCGGGAGTGAGGTGTTCCGTGCCGCCTCCCGCCGGAAGCTTGTGCCCGGGCAGCATCTCGGGCCTGACCGAACCGAGGAACTCGGTGAAGGACGAGGTTCCCGCACTCATGAAAGCGGCCGGCAACCGTCCGCCCTCGAACCCTTCGAACACGCGACTCCCTCCACTCGCGCCCCACCCCGACGTGGGGGCGGGTGGGACGCCTGTTGTCCTTGTTTTCCGCGGCCGGGTGGTGTTCCGGCCGATGAGACTGACCCTAGTCGTGAGCGGCGCGGGGCCGAAGACACCGCAGTGCGCTGTCAGCGAACCGCCGCGGGACGGCTACTGGCCGCCCTTCTGCACGAACTGCCTGACGAAGTCCTCGGCGTTGCTCTCCAGCACGTCGTCGATCTCGTCGAGGATGTCGTCGACGTCCTCGTCGAGCTGCTCCTTGCGTTCCTGGACGTCCGCCGCCGCCTCGGTCTCCTCGACCTCCTCGTCGCGGCGAGAGGCGTGCTTCTGACCACCCGTGTCCTTCGTCGCCATGGCGTCTTCCCTCCCGTTCGGGCTCCCGTTCGGGGCTCTCGCCCTTATCTTGGCCCAACACCGCGCGACTCAACCCCCTTCCCGTGGCCCGATACCCGCTAGTTACCTCGGATCGTCCGATGTGCGCGCGGGGCGGCTCGCGCGGGCGCCGGTTTCGCTCCGGGCGTGTCTTCGGAACGGGCTCCGGGGAGTCCGGTCGCGCCCCCTCGCGTCGGCGCGGACCCTGACACACCACACGCATATTCACAAGAGGCACAGGCGTCCACATTCCGAACAAAGTTACCCGTGAGTCACCGCCCTGACCTCCGGAGTTGCCCATGCGTGCCCGTCCCGTCACAGATGGCACCCGGTTCCAGCGTCCGCATCCGGCCACACCTCTCCCCTTGCGCCGTGCGCGCATCCATGATCCAGAAACGATCACCGCAGGAAAATGCAAGGTCAGACACGTCGTCACAATCCGTCATGCACCTCCATTCATAGGATGACCATATGGCCCAATCATCACTTGAGTGAATTATCAGGTTCCTGGTCTTTCGCTGACCAAGATGCGCACTTAACGTTGACGAACGTTTACCGAGTGTCTTGATCACAGGCCACTCGGCGAACAGGTCGGAGTTCTCGCCTCATCACGGACTCCGGCCACGGGGTCCGACGTCCTCGCCGGCGGGCGTCGGGCCCCGAACCCCCGTCAATTCCCCAAGGAGAGTAGGGATCTATGCGACCCTCCCCCGTGATCTCCGCGATCGGCACCGGCGTACTCGCGTTCGGCCTGGCGTTCTCCGTGGCGCCGGGCGCGAGCGCCGCGGCCGCCCCGGCCGAGCCCACGCCCGACGGCGAGGCCGCGACGATGCTGGAAGCGCTCGAGAGGGACCTCGGCCTCACCCCGCTCGGGGCCGAAGAGCTTCTCGACGCCCAGGAGACCGCCTTCGAGGTCGAATCCGAGGCCGTCCAGGCCGCGGGAGACGCCTACGGCGGCTCACTGTTCGACCCCGAGTCCCAGAAGCTCACCGTCCTGGTGACCGACACCGGGGCCGTCGACGCGGTCGAGGCCACCGGAGCCGAGACCACCCTGGTCTCGTACGGCGCCGAGGGCCTGGCCGAGGTCGTGGACGACCTCAACGCGGCCGGTGCGCCCGAGGGCGTGCTCGGCTGGTACCCGGACGTGGGGGGCGACACCGTCGTCATCCAGGTCGCCGAGGGTGCCAGCGCCGACGGGCTCATCGAGTCCGCCGGTGTGGAGGCCTCCGCCGTCGAGGTGGAGGAGACCGACCAGACGCCCCGGCTGTTCGCCGACATCGTCGGCGGCGAGGCGTACTACATGGGCGGCGGCCGCTGCTCGGTCGGGTTCGCCGTCACCGACGCCTCCGGCGCCGACGGATTCGTGACGGCGGGCCACTGCGGCACCGTCGGCACCTCCGCCGAGAGCTCGGACGGCAGCGGCTCCGGCGTGTTCGAGGAGTCCGTCTTCCCCGGCAACGACGGCGCCTTCGTCGCCGCCACGTCCAACTGGAACGCGACGAACCGGGTCGAGGGCAGCTCCTCGACCGTCTCCGGCTCCACCCAGGCGCCGATCGGTTCGGCCATCTGCCGTTCCGGGTCGACCACCGGCTGGCACTGCGGCACCATCGAGGCCCGCGGCCAGACGGTCAGCTACCCGCAGGGCACGGTCCAGGACCTGACCCGGACCGACGTGTGCGCCGAGCCCGGCGACTCCGGCGGCTCGTTCATCTCCGGCTCGCAGGCCCAGGGAGTCACCTCCGGTGGCTCCGGCAACTGCTCCTCCGGCGGTACGACGTACTACCAGGAGGTCGGGCCGCTGCTGAGCTCGTGGGGCCTCAGCCTGGTGACCGGCTGACCGCCGATCACCCGCTGAGCCGTCCGGCTCACCACACCGCGTCCCCGTCCGCGTCCGCGGGCGGGGACGCCTGCCGTCCCTGGCGTCCACAGGCGGCGAAGACGTCTGGCGCCGACCGGGGTTCTGGGTTTTCCTGGAAGTCCCCTCCAGGAGAACGGACGACCATGCTCCCCTTTACCCGCACGCGTGCCACGGACCGCCGCCTCCCTCATCGAGGACGCCGGCGTGGATCCCGCCGCCGTGCGTGTGCGGGAGCAGGGCACCGTCCACGGCCTGACCCGGACCAGCGTGTGCTCGGGTCCTGGGGACTCCGGTGCCCCCTTCCTCTCCGGTTCGCAGGCCCAGGGCGTCACCTCCGGGGGCTCCGGCAACTGCTCCTTCGGCGGCACCACCTACTTCCAGGGCGTCAACCGGCTCCTCAGCATGTGGGGGCTGGCACTGGTGACCTCCTGAGGGGCGGCCCGCTCGCCACCATCCGTGTGGGCGGTCGGCACCCCTGAGAGGTGCGGCCGCCCACGCGTCCGCATCCGGCCAGACGCCCGGAGCCCGGGCGGTGCCGCCCATCGACGGCATGGCCCACCTGGCGCCTCTGTGACCTCTGGAGTTACATCCATGTAGCCGGGCGATCACGAACGGCACCGGGTACCAGTGTCCGCATCCGGCCACACGCCACCTCTTGCGCACGGGCCGCCGCTTCGATCCGTGAGCGTTCGACTGCGGAAACCACAAGGTCGCGAACTCCACGGCTACGCGTAGCCATCACAGAACGGAGGGTCATCGGACCATCCTTCGTGCGTCTGAATAGATCAACACAGAGCGGGTCTTTCCCTCACCAAAGTGTCCATTTATGTTGGGGATCGTTTACCGGATGTCTCGGTGAATTCCGGAAGTCGGAACAACTCCGAACTCCGGAAATGGAGCGTCCGTTCCTACCGGTACGAACACTCCGAGTCCCCCTCAATCCCCCTTGGAGAGTAGACACCCATGCGACCCTCCCCCGTCATCTCCGCCATCGGCACGGGAGCCCTGGCCTTCGGCCTGGCCCTGTCCATGGCACCGGGAGCCCTCGCGGCGACCGCCCCCCTGCCCCAGGCTCCCGTCGCGGACGACGACGCCGCCAGCATGTTCGAGGCCCTCGGACGCGACCTCGACCTCACCCCCTCCGAGGCCGAGACCCTCCTGGAAGCCCAGGAGGCCGCCCTGGAGATCGACGCCGAGGCCACCGAGGCCGCCGGTGCCGCCTACGGCGGCTCCACCTTCGACACCGACACCCTCACCCTCACCATCCTGGTGACCGACTCCGCGGCGGTCGACGCCGTCGAGGCCGCCGGCGCCGAGGCGAGCGTGGTCTCCTACGGCACCGAGGGCCTGGCCGAGGTCGTGGACGACCTCAACGCGGCCGACGCCCAGGAGGGCATCGTCAGCTGGTACCCGGACGTCGAGAGCGACACCGTCGTGGTCGAGGTCCTGAAGGGCTCCGACGCCGATGTCGACGCCCTGCTCGCCGACGCCGGGGTGGACGCCTCCGCCGTCCAGATCGAGGAGACCACTGAGACTCCCCAGACCTACGCCAACATCATCGGCGGCCTCGCCTACACCATGGGCGGACGCTGCTCGGTCGGCTTCGCCGCGACCAACAGCGCCGGCCAGCCCGGTTTCGTCACCGCCGGCCACTGCGGCCGCGTGGGCACCGCGGTGACCATCGGCAACGGCCGCGGCACCTTCCAGAACTCGGTCTTCCCGGGCAACGACGCCGCGTTCGTGCGGGGCACCTCCAACTTCACCCTGACCAACCTGGTCTCCCGCTACAACAGCGGCGGCAACCAGTCCGTCACCGGCACCAGCCAGGCCGCCGTCGGCTCGGCCATCTGCCGCTCCGGTTCCACCACCGGCTGGCACTGCGGCACCATCCAGGCCCGCAACCAGACCGTGAACTACCCGCAGGGCACCGTCTACTCGCTCACCCGCACCAACGTGTGCGCCGAGCCCGGCGACTCCGGCGGCTCGTTCATCTCCGGCTCGCAGGCCCAGGGCGTCACCTCCGGTGGCTCCGGCAACTGCTCCTTCGGCGGCACCACCTACTACCAGGAGGTCATGCCGATGGTGAACTCCTGGGGCGTGAACATCCGCACCAGCTGACCCCTCTGACCGCTCCTGACCGTCCCCGTCCGCGTCAGCGGGCGGGGACGCCCACGCGTGCGGGCCCCGTGGCGGTGACGACGCCCGCCACCGCCACAGGGTCCGCCTCGGCCGCACCGCGACGACCGGCCGGAGCGGGGCCTCAGACGGCGCGGTGGGCGATACGGCCCTCCAGCACCGTCATCCAGGCGTTCACCTCGCGCAGGCGCTGCTCCGGCACAGACTCGACGTCCCGGTCCAGAACCACCAGGTCGGCCAGGTAGCCGGGGCACAGCGCCCCCAGACGGTCCTCCACTCCGACGGCGTGCGCGGCGTCCAGGGTGTGGGCACGCAGCGCCTCGTGCAGGGTGACGGCCTGCTCGACACCGATCGGATCCCCCTCCCGTGTCGTACGGCACACCGCGTTGGCCACGGTGTCCATCGGACGCAGGCTGGAGACGAACGAGTCACTGGACAGGACCGGGCGCAGCCCGAGGTCGATCTCCTCGCGCATCGGCTGGAGCCGGTGCGCCCGCTCCCCCAGACGGCGGACGAAGTCGCCACCGCTGTCGTGCAGGAAGTTGGGCTGGTTGACGGGGATGACCCCGTACTCGGTGAAACGCCTGGCCTGCTCCTGGGTCGGGTAACCGCAGTGCTCCACCCGCGGGCGCGGGTCGGGCCCGGACACGCGCGCGGCCGAGGCGATGGCGGCCAGCGTGTTCTCCATCGCCGCGTCGCCCTGGGTGTGGATGGCCACCTGCCAGCCCTCCCGCGCCGCCCGCGTGACCAGGTCGACCAACTGGTCGGGGTGGTGGTAGAGGCTGCCCGGGAACTCGCCGTGCTCGCCGTAGGGGACGCTGAACTTGGCGGTGCCGCCCAGCAGGGTCCCGTCGGAGTAGAACTTCATACCGGTCAGGCGCAGCCAGTCGTCACCGAAGGGGCTGGCCAGACCCGCGTGGGTGAGCGAGTCCAACTGGTGGGAGAGCGGCATGCCGAACGTGCGCAGCGGCAGGGTCCCGGCGGCGCGCGCGGCGCGGTACACACGCAGTTCTCGCGCCGACACCTGCGGGTCGCACACGGTGGTGACCCCCGCCGACAGGTAGGGGCCGGCGGCGGCGGAGAGCCAGCCCAGCAACTGCTCGGCCGGGAGGTCGGTGTGGAAGTTCGGGCCGTGGCAACCGATGTCGACGGCCAGTGGCAGCAGCAGCTCCATGGCCGAGTCCAGGACCATCCCGGTCAGGCGCCCGCCCTCGTCGCGCACGAAGGAGCCGCCCGACGGGTCGGGGACGTCCTCGCCGATACCGCTCCAGGCCAGCGCGGCGGAGTTCACCACCGCCTGGTGACCCGACACGTGGTAGACGATGACCGGGTGCTCACCGGTGGCGTCGTCCAGGTCGCGGCGGGTGGGACGGCCCCCGGGGAACTTGGCGTCGTCCATGTGGAAGGCACGGATCCACTGCCCGGCCGGGGTCCGCTCGGCCTCGGCCCCGATGACCGCGACCAGGTCGGCCGCGCTGCCCACCCGCGGGTACCCGGCGTCGACGGCGGCCAGGGACTCGGCGGTGGACAGCAGGTGGTTGTGCGGGTCGATGAACCCGGGCAGGACGGTCCTACCGCCCGCGTCCACCTCGGTCGCCCCCGGCCCCGCGGCGGCACGGGCGGCCTCGATGCTCCCCGCGAGGCGGACCCGTCCCTCGCGCACGGCCACGGCGCTGGCACGCGGGTTGGTGTCGTCCATGGTCAGGACGTTGGCGTTGTGGATGAGCAGACCGGACACGGGTGGGGTTCCTCCCTGGTGGGGCGCCGCCGGGCGGGAGGGCCCGGCAGCGGTGGGCGTGCGTGGATGCCGCCGCGCCCCGGTTGGCGACGCGGCGGCGGTTCGGTGGTCGAGCCGGTCAGGCGGCCGGGACGAGGTCGTTGTCCTGGTGGCGGGGCGCCTTGAGCAGGCAGAGGATGCTCACCACGGCCATGGCCACGAGCAGTCCGGCGACGGGCACGATGCTGCCGGTCACGGCGAACAGGGCCGTGCACACGATCGGCGAGAGTCCGCCGAAGACGGCGCCCGCGACCTGGTAGGCGATGGAGATGCTGGTGTAGCGGGCGCGGGGCGGGAACATCTGCGCGAGGACACGGGCGATGGGGCCGTAGACGGCGGCCATGGCCAGGCGCATGACGCACAGCATCACGAAGATCAGCAGGGTGCTGCCGGTCTCCATGACCAGGAACTGCGGCAGGGCCAGGACGATGACCCCCACCAGGCCGATGGTGACGACCCTGACGGTGCCGAAGCGGTCACCCAGCCAGGACACCCCGAGGGTGGCGACGAGCTCCACGAACGCGGCCAGGCTCAGGCCGTTGAGGATGACCTGTTCACTCACACCGACCTCCACGCCGTAGGCCTGGAGGAAGGTGGTGACGACGTAGTAGCCGCCGACGGCCACGGGCAGGATGCCGATGCCCAGCAGCAGGGTCCGCCACGAGGTACGCACGGCCTCGCGCAGCGGCAGCTCCGCGGGACGGCCGTCGTTGTCCTGGACGGCCTCGAAGACCGGGGACTCCTCGACCTTCAGCCGGATGAACAGGCCCACCAGCACCAGCAGGATCGAGGCGAGGAAGGGCAGACGCCAGCCCCAGGTGTACAGCAGGTCGGCGTCCCAGGCGGCGATGAGCCCGAACGAACCGGTGGCGAGCAGTGCGCCGGCGGGGTTGCCGAGCTGGGCGAAGGAGCCGTAGAACGTCTTGCGGTTCTCCGGAGCGTGCTCGACCGCCATCAGGACGGCGCCGCCCCACTCCCCGCCCACCGCGATGCCCTGCACGAAGCGCAGCAGCACCAGGAGCAGCGGAGCGATGAACCCGGCCTGTTCGAAGGTGGGCAGCAGGCCCACGCAGAACGTGGCCACACCCATCATCAGCAGGGTGATGACCAGGGCGGACCTGCGGCCGAGCCGGTCACCGAAGTGGCCGAAGACGATCCCGCCGAGCGGGCGTGCGAAGAAGCCGACCGAGAAGGTGGCGAAGGACGCCATCAGCCCGATCATGGGGTCGGTGCCGGGCGGGAAGAACAGGGTGCCGAACACCAGGCTCGCGGCCGTGGCGTAGACGTAGAAGTCGAACCACTCGATGGTGGTGCCCACGAAGGCCGCTAGCGCCGCACGCGCCGGGTGCGAGGACGTGGGGGCGGTCCGGTCTGACATGTGTACTCCGTTGCGCGTTCGGTGCGTCCCGGCCGCACCCCTGGGAGGGGCGTCGCCACCGGCCACAGCCGGTTCGGATGATGTTGTGACCGTAGACACCCGGCGGCCGTGCGGGTCGGGACGGTTCGCACTCCACTCGCTGTTACAAATGTGCGAGGTGCACACGACCCCTTCCGGAGGTGGCAACCCGTGACGATCACGGTCGGCGACATCACCGCGGACCCGCGCCTGGAGGTGCGGGCCGCGGCCGGGCACGCGGGCCTGGGCCGATCCATCCGGTGGGCACACGTGACCGAGCTGCACGACCCCGTGCGATGGCTCCGCGGCGGCGAACTGGTGCTGACGGTCGGGCTGGGGCTGGGCTCCGACGCGCGGTCGCGCCGGGCCTACGTCCGCCGGCTCCACGGAGCCGGCTGCGTGGGGCTGGCGTTCGCGATCGACGTCTGGCTGCGCGAGATCCCGCCCGAGGTGCTGGAGGAGGGTGACTCCCTCGGGCTCCCCGTCCTGCGGGTCGAAGGGAAGACCCCGTTCATCGCGGTCGTGGAGGCCGTCGCCGACCACTACGCCGCCGAGCGCACGCGCGAACAGCACCGGTTGCTGACCGCACAGGACGCGATGGCGCGGGCCTCCCTGCGATCGGGGCCCGCCGGGGTGATGGGCGAGCTGTCCACGGCGACCGCGGGGGCGTCCCTGCTGCTGGACCGGAACGGGATGACCAGCGTCGCGGTGCCGGACGCGGAACCGCCCTGGCACGCGGCGGTGCGCTCCGCGCTGGTGGGACGGCCGCGCGGGATGACGGTACTGGCCGACGGGCACGCGACGGTCCTGCTCCAGACCCTGGGCCCGGCCGGACGGACGCTGGGCTGGTTGGCGCTGCACTGCCCGTCCCCGGTGACACCCCACGTGCGGATGCTCGCCAACCACGCGGCGTCACTGCTGGCGGTGGAACTCCTGCACTCGCGCGACGCCCGGAGGGCGCTCTACCGCGAACGCGCGCCACTGCTCCGCGCCGCCATGACGCGGCACTCCCGGATACCGCTCACCCTTCCGGTGCCGCCGTGGGAGGTGCTGTGCCTGCGGTCCCCCGACCCGGACGCGCTCCTGGACCATGCGGCGGACGCGCTGGTCGACGTGCTGGGCGACACCGAGGTGGCCCGACGTGTGGGGCTGGCCGCACTGGACGACGTGTTGTTGGCGGTGCTGCCCGCGAGCAGCCGACCGCACACCGGCGAGCGGCTGTTCGCGGTCCTGGCAGCGGGGGCGGGCGGCCCTTCCGCCGCGGGTGCCTGCGGGGCCCGGGGCCCGGACGACCTCCCCTCGGCCGTGGATCGGGCTCAGAACGCCGCCGTCGAGGGGTACCGGCACGTGGACGAGACCGACGCGTGGGCGCTGTTGAGGTCCTCGGTCCCGACGGAGGGGGCACGGGCCTTCGACCAGGCGGTCCTGGGGCCGCTGCGCGACCACGACGAGCGCAACGCGACGGAGCTGGCGCACACGCTGCGCCACTACCTGGACAACAGCGCCCAGGTGGAGGCGACCGCCCGGGACCTGGGCGTGCACCGCAACACCATGCGTTCCCGGCTGCGCATCGCCGAGCGGGTCATGGGCCGTTCCCTGGACGATCCCCGCACCCGGTTGGAGCTGTGGACCGCACTGAGCCTGGAGCCCATGCCCTGCCACGACGGCACCTGGCACACCTGACCGGGGGCGGTCGGGGTGCCCGTGTGGGGGACAACCTCACGGCCGCGCCCCCGTCGGCGCCTCATTTCCTGCGGGTGAGCACCGCCACCAGGTCCGCTGCGGTGTCCGACGCGTCCAGGAGGGCTCCCACGTGTTCCTTGGTGCCCCGACGCGGCTCCAGGGTGGGAACCCGCTGGAGCGAGTCGTAGCCGGGCAGGTCGAAGATCACCGAGTCCCACGAGGCCGCGGCGACCTCGTCCGCGTACTTGGCCAGGCAGCGGCCCCGGAAATACGCCCGCGTGTCCTCCGGGGGCTCGGTGACCGCGCGGGTCACCGCGGTCTCCTCCACCAGGCGCCGCATGCGCCCCCTGGCCACCAGCCGGTTGTAGATGCCCTTGTCCGCGCGCACGTCCGAGTACTGGAGGTCCACCAGTTGGAGGCGCGGGTGCCCCCACTCAAGGCCGTCCCGTGACCGGTACCCCTCCAACACCTTCAGCTTGGCGACCCAGTCCAGCTCCGCCGCAAGGCTCATCGGGTCCGAGCCGAGCCTGTTCAGCACCGACTCCCACCGGTCCAGGATGTCGGCGGTGTCCGGGTCGACGTCGGTACCGAAGCGGTCCTCCACGTACTTGCGCGCCTGGTCCAGGTACTCCGTCTGCAACTCCAGAGCGGTCAGCCTGCGGCCGCCGCGCAGCTTCACCCTGTGGGTGAGGCCCGGATCGTGCGAGACCGCGCGCAGGTCCGCCACCGGGGTCTCCAAAGACAGGTCCACGCTCAGGAACCCGTCCTCGATCATCGACAGCACCAGCGCGGTCGTCCCCAACTTGAGGTAGGTGGAGATCTCGCTCATGTTGGCGTCGCCGATGATGACGTGCAGCCGCCGGTACCGGTCGGGGTCGGCGTGCGGCTCGTCCCTGGTGTTGATGATGGGGCGCTTCAGGGTGGTCTCCAGGCCGACCTCGACCTCGAAGAAGTCGGCACGCTGGGAGATCTGGAACCCGCTGCCCTGACCGTCGGAGCCGATGCCGACCTTGCCCGAGCCGCACACCACCTGACGGGAGACGAAGAAGGGGATGAGGTGCCGGACGATGTCGCCGAACGGCGTCGACCGGTTCATCAGGTAGTTCTCGTGGCACCCGTAGGAGGCGCCCTTGTTGTCGGTGTTGTTCTTGTACAGCTGGATGGGCTCGATCCCCGGGGTGGTCCCGGCCCTGGCGGCCGCGTCCGCCATCACGCGCTCCCCCGCCTTGTCCCACAGCACGGCGTCGAGCGGGTTGGTGACCTCCGGCGCGGAGTACTCGGGGTGGGCGTGGTCCACGTACAGGCGGGCGCCGTTGGTGAGGATGACGTTGGCCAGCCCCAGGTCCTCGTCGGTGAGCTGCGTGGGGTCGGCGACCTCACGTGCGAGGTCGAAGCCGCGCGCGTCGCGCAGGGGGTTCTCCTCCTCGAAGTCCCAGCGGGCGCGCCGCGCCCGAGCCGCCGAGGCCGCCAGATAGGCGTTGACCACCTGGGTGGAGGTGACCATCGCGTTGGCCCCGGGGTTGCCTGGCACGGAGATTCCGTACTCGGTCTCGATACCCATAATCCGCCGCACACTCATGGTGAGAGGTTATCCACCGAGGCCCACTCTTGAACGCTTCCGCGCCAATCGTGGCCCAAGCGCCGTCTTCCCGGGCGTTTTGCCACGGGCGGAGGTGCCGTTGTCATCGCAGGTCGCAACGGTCTGACATGCCGCCGCGAGCGGAAAATCGGCGGCGTTTCCCCGTCCGTTCTTTTTTCTCCGACGGGCAAGTACGCGGCGGAACCGTCCGCCGCCCCCGCCGGCCCCTCCTCCGCTTTCGTCCGCCGACCCTACCGGGGATCAGACCCCGGCCACCGGCCCCCTCGGAGCATGCCGCAGGGCGTTGCTGACCGACTTCAGATAGGCCTTCAGGAGACCTCGGAGAGCGGCCTCGGGCAGGGGTATCGGCCTGGTCGACCCCTTGAGGACCTGAGTCGGTTGCCGACCCGACACCCACGAGGCCCGCGCGGCCCGCGGACGTCGCACCCGCTCGTACCGGCGCAGCGCCGAGGCCGCGTCGCCTCCTCGCACCGCGTCCAGTGCCGCGCACAGCACCAGGGCGTCCTCCAACGCCTGGTTCGCCCCCTGGGCGGTGGAGGGAGGGAAGGAGTGCACGGCGTCCCCCATCAGGGTGACGCGACCCGCACCCCAGATCCTGGGCACCCGCGTCTGCATGTGGGGGAAGAGGCTCACGTCGGCGTCGCGCACCTGGGAGAGCACGGCGCGCACGTCGGGGTCGGTCCAGGAGGCGAAGCGCTCCCTGAGCACCTGCGCGGGATGCGACGGCTCCGGATCGTCCGGGGTCCAGGGGAGGTCGAACCACCACTGCACCTGCCCTCCGCCCGCCGGGATGATGCCGCAGGTCCCTTCCGCTCCGCTCAGCCAGCGCGACGTCCCGCTCCCCGCCAGCTCGATCGGGAGCGGCGCCAGCCCCTGCCAGCTCGCGTAACCGCGCGATCGGGGAACGTCTCCGGGCCACAGCTGGGCTCGGACCGCCGAGCGCAGGCCGTCGGCGCCGACCACCACGTCCGCGCTCGCTGTGGAACCGTCATCGAACAGGGCCGTCGCGCGTCCCGGCTCCTGCCGCGTCCCGGTGCACGCCGGGCCGAAGGAGACAGCGCCCTCGGGCAGCTCCGACGCCAGGCGCTCCAGCAGCTCCCTGCGGGGCAGGCACAAGTTCGGCCAACCGAGGTCCTCGGAGACGGCCCGCAGGTCCATCCGGTAGAGCTCCGCGCCGGTGGGCGTGGAACCGACGACGCTGTCGGTGGGACGCCCCAGGCCGACCGGGTCGATCCCCAGACCGCCCAGGGCCGCGGTTCCGTTCGACCACAGCGACAGGGCGGCACCGCCGGTGCGCAGCCGCTCGCCGCGCTCGAACACCCGCACGTCGTGGCCGCGTCGGACCAGCCCGACGGCCGCCGCGAGTCCCCCGACACCTGCACCGATGATGACAACGTCCATGGCTCTCTCCCCTGGTGGTGGCCGGCCGTGTCTCTCACGTTAGGGGCGGTCCCGGGCAGTCCCTCAGAGGGCCAGCCTCAGGAAGATCCGCACGCCCCGAAGGCCCAGGCGCGCGACCACACCCCCCTCACCTGCGAGAACGGGAACCGCACGGAAGGGGGCCGACCGGTGGTCCGGTCGGCCCCCTCCGAGCGCGTGGCAGGCGCGTTTCTACAGGTACTGGCCCGTGTTGGCCACGGTGTCGATGCTGCGCCCGGCGTCGGCGCCCTTCTTGCCGGTCACCAGGGTCCGGATGTAGACGATGCGCTCGCCCTTCTTACCGGAGATCCGCGCCCAGTCGTCGGGGTTGGTGGTGTTGGGCAGGTCCTCGTTCTCGCTGAACTCGTCGACGCAGGCCTGCATCAGGTGCGCCACCCGGATGCCCCTGGACTGCTGGTCGATGAAGTCCTTGATGGCCATCTTCTTGGCCCTGGAGACGATGTTCTCGATCATCGCCCCGGAGTTGAAGTCCTTGAAGTACAGGACCTCCTTGTCACCGTTGGCGTAGGTGACCTCCAGGAAGCGGTTCTCCTCACCCTCGGTGTACATCCGCTCCACGACCCGCTGGATCATGGCGTCCACCGTGGCCTTGGTCGATCCGCCGTGCTCGACGAGGTCCTCGTCGTGCAGCGGCAGGTCCTCGGTGATGTACTTGCCGAAGATGTCCCGGGCCGCCTCGGCGTCGGGCCGCTCGATCTTGATCTTGACGTCCAGGCGGCCGGGCCGCAGGATCGCCGGGTCGATCATGTCCTCGCGGTTGGAGGCGCCGATGACGATGACGTTCTCCAGGCCCTCCACACCGTCGATCTCGCTGAGGAGCTGCGGGACGATCGTGTTCTCCACGTCGGAGGACACACCCGAGCCGCGGGTCCGGAAGATCGAGTCCATCTCGTCGAAGAACACGATGACGGGGGTGCCCTCGGAGGCCTTCTCCCTGGCCCGTTGGAAGACCAGGCGGATGTGCCGCTCGGTCTCGCCCACGTACTTGTTCAGCAGCTCCGGGCCCTTGATGTTGAGGAAGAAGCTCTTGCCGACGTCGCGGCCGGTGCGCTCGGCGACCTGCTTGGCCAACGAGTTGGCGACCGCCTTGGCGATGAGTGTCTTTCCGCAGCCGGGAGGGCCGTAGAGCAGCACGCCCTTGGGCGGGCGCAGCTTGTGCTCGTAGAACAGTTCCTTGTAGAGGTAGGGCAGTTCGACCGCGTCGCGGATCATCTCGATCTGCCCGGTCAGGCCGCCGATGTCGGTGTAGGCGATGTCGGGGACCTCTTCGAGGATGAGCTCCTCGACCTCCGACTTGGGGATCCGCTCGTACACGTACCCCGAACGCGGCTCCAGCAGCAGGGAGTCGCCGGGGCGGATCGGCCCGTCGCGCAGCGGTTCGGCCAGCCGGACGATCCGCTCCTCGTCGTGGTGGGAGATCACCAGGGCGCGCTCGCCGTCCTCAAGGATCTCCTTGAGCATGACGACCTCGCCGACGGTCTCGAAGGACTCCACCTCGACGACGTTGAAGGCCTCGTTGAGCATGACCTCCTGGCCCGGACGCAAACTGTCCAGATCCACGGAGGGACTGACGTTGACGCGCATCTTGCGGCCGTTGGTGAAGATCTCGACGGTCTCGTCCTCGCGTGAACCGAGATAGACACCGAAACCGGACGGCGGCTGGGCCAGCCGGTCGACCTCCTCCTTCAGCGCCACGATCTGCTCGCGCGCCTCCTTCAGCGTGGAGACGATCCGTTCGTTCTGGCCGTTGGCAGCGGCGAGGTTGGCCTGGGCCTCCCGCAACCGCTCCTCCAGCAGGCGTACATGTCGGGGCGAGTCGGCGAGCTTACGCCGAACCACGCTGAGTTCCTTTTCCATGTAGGAGACCTGAGCCGTGAGTTCAGCGACTTCACGGTCCCGGTCGCTCTGACGCTCGTCGTCGCGCTCGGCCACGTCCGCCACCTCCCTAGGAGAAGTATGACTACTCGGAGCCTACCTACCCCTGCCCATTTCCTAACCTGTCTGCCCCGGGGAGTGTCGTAGGACTCATTTCCAACTCTTGCATTATCCGAGGTCACAGTGATACCGGATAACCCGGCGTAATGAGAAAGTAACCTCCGTGCCGGGGCCGGGGCAAGGAAGACCTCCTCCGAAACGGCCGGTCGGACACGCACGAGGCCCGCCCGGAGGGGTTCCGGACGGGCCTGTGCGCGACGCCGCGGGCGCCGGGGGGCGAAGCGGCGCTACTCCTCGGAGGAGGAAGGGTCGGCCTGCGCCGTCCCGGCGCTGCCGGTGGCATCGTCGCCGACCGCGGGGGCCGCCTCCGGGGCGGCCTGCGCCGTACCGCGCCCGTCCTGTTCCCTGGCGGCGGTGAAGTCCTTGCCGTAGGCGCCCTTGGCCGGCCGGCGGCGGCGCTCGGGAGCCTCCGCCCCGTCGGCCAGGCGGCGGGCCACCACCAGGAACCCGGTGTGCCCGATCATGCGGTGGTCCGGGCGCACGGCCAGCCCCTCCACGTGCCAGGTGCGGAGCATGGTCTCCCACGAGCGCGGCTCGTAGAAGCGGTCGTCCTCGCGCAGCCCCTCGACCACGCGCGACAGCTGCGTCGTGGTGGCGACATAGCAGCACAGCAGTCCGCCGGGGATCAGCGCGCGGGCGACCGCGTCCAGGCACTCCCAGGGGGCGAGCATGTCGAGGAAGACGCGGTCCACGTCGGTCTCGTCGAGTTCCTCCACCAGGTCGCCGACGGTGAGCTTCCACGCCGGGTGCGGTCCGCCGTAGAACTTCTCCACGTTCTTGCGGGCGATCTCGGCGAAGTCGGCGCGGCGCTCGTAGGAGTGCACCATGCCGTTCTCACCGACGGCGCGCAGAAGCCAGTTGGACATGGCGCCGGATCCGGCGCCCGCCTCCACCACCCGGGCGCCGGGGAAGATGTCCGCCTCCACCAGGACCTGGGCGGCGTCCTTGGGGTAGACGATGGTCGCTCCGCGCTTCATCGACAGCGTGTAGTCGATCAGCAGCGGGCGCAGCGCCACGTAGGCCGTTCCGGTGTTGGAGCGGACCACGCTGCCCTCGGGCTGTCCGATGAGGTCGTCGTGTTCGACCTTGCCCTTGTGGGAGTGGAAGGCGCTGCCTTCGCGCAGGGTGGTCGTGTGCATGCGACCCTTGGGGTCGGTCAACTGCACGGTGTCGCCGTCGGTGAAGGGGCCGCGGCGGCCATGGATACCGGTCAACGTCGCTCTCGTCTTCCCACGTCGCAATTGGTTGAGTCAGGGCAGTCGCCCAGGGTATCGGCCCCCCGATACCGCGGCGAACCGCCGGAGGCGGCCGGGACGGCCCCGGACAGCCGGAAGCGGTCCGGGTACAAGGCCGGAAACGGGCGGCCCCAGTCACGGGCGAACGTGCGAACGCACGGCCCCCGGGGCAGTATCGACACCGCGGGGCCGTGACAACGCCCCTCCACCACACGAGGAACACTGGAGGCGACGACCCATGTCACAGCTGAGTACGGGGCTGGGGATCGACATCGGAGGCAGCGGCATCAAGGGGGCCCCGGTCGACCTCACCACCGGAGAGTTCCTCCGCGAGCGCCTGAAGGTCCTCACCCCCCGCCACGCCGACCCGGCGGCGGTGGCGGAGATCGTGGGCGAGATCGCCTCGCACTTCCCCGAGGCGGCCAAGGCGCCGCTGGGCATCACCTTCCCCGGGGTCGTCCAGGCGGGGGTGGTGCGCACCGCCGCCAACCTGCACAAGAGCTGGGTGGGGACCGACGCACGGACCCTGTTCACCGAGGCGACCGGCCGACCGGTGCGCGTCCTCAACGACGCCGACGCGGCCGCGGTCGCCGAGAGCCGATACGGCGCCGCCAAGGGGGTGCCGGGCGTGGTGCTGATGACCACCCTGGGCACGGGGATCGGCTCCGCCCTGGTGGTGAACGGAAGGCTCGTGCCCAACACCGAGTTCGGGCACCTGGAGATCGACGGCCACGACGCCGAGTCACGGGCCTCCTCCGGCGCCAAGGAGCGCGAGGAGCTGTCGTACCAAGAGTGGGCGACCGACCGCCTGCACCGCTACTACCGGGTGGTCGAGGACCTGCTCTGGCCCGACCTGATCGTGGTCGGCGGCGGGGTGAGCCGCAAGGCGCACAAGTTCCTCCCCCACCTGGACATCCGCACCCCCATCGTGCCCGCGACCCTGCAGAACACCGCCGGAATCGTCGGCGCCGCCCTGGCCGCGGCCGAGGCCGGGACGGTCTGACCCCGGCCGCGGCCCCTCCCCTGCCGGGGAGGCCGGCCGCCGCCCGGAGGAAGGCGGCCCGCTCCCCACACGCCTCAGAGGTGCGGGGCAGCCGCTTGACCACCTTGTCGACGTCGCCCCTGGGTCCGTGGACCGCCGCCCCCGCGAGGACGAGGCCGCCGCGGGCGCGGGGTTCGCCGACCAGAGCCACCCCACCCGGTGGTTCTTCCGCTGTTACGGGACCGCTCCGGGGGAGTTCCGTGCGGCGGACGGCCGCGCCGTCCTCCTGGGCGGGGCCGCGTACCGGTGGTAACACGCGGACCGCCCGCCGGGCACCGGGGAGAGGGGGCACCGGGCAGCGGACGGCCCGCGCGAGGGGGGCTGTGCGGGAGGGCGGGCGGGGCAGGGCAGGGCCCCGCACAGAGGGAGACTGGGTTTCGGGGAAGCCCAGGCCCCGCCCGCCCTCCCGGGCGTGGGCATCGCTCACGCCCGTTCGAGCGCAGTGGGGGGAGCCGCGCGTGTTCAGGCGTCGCCGACGGGCATGGACAGGGCGCCCACGATCCGTCTGGCGGCGTCAGAGGTGCGTGTGGCGGGGGAGAGGGGAACCCCGGACAGGGCCGGGTGGACACCGTCCTGGGGCGGCCAGCGCATCCACCACCAGAGGTCGCCGCGGTGCGGTCTGAGCAGAGCACGCTGCGGCCGGGTTCTGGGACCGGCGTCGACCGTTCCGGACATCCCGTCCTCGCGGACCTCGACTCCGTGCGAACGCAGTTCCGCGGCCAGGCCCCGTAGAGCGAGACCGGCCAGGTCCACACGGCTCACGGCTTCGGCTGCCCGGGGTTCCCATCGCAGACTCGGGCTTCCCGCCGGCGGGGTCTCCACGGTCACAGGGTGCCTCCCTTCCCTCCCAGACGCCTTACAGGGACCAACGACTCTTGTACTCTGCCGGATCAGGGCCGGGAACGGGCGACGGTATGCGGATCCCGCATCGCACCTTCTTTTTCACACATAGCCACCAAGGCCGTCCGGAATCCCTAATCTGAACCCATGCCCCAACCGGACGGTGTTCTGCCACCGGACCTGTGGTCGCGGCCCCGTATGGCGAACGCGCTCGCGACCTGCGACATGGCCACGGTCCTCGAAGGCGTGCGCACGGCGCGCGGATGGTCCCAGGGCGAGCTCGCCCGGGCGGTCGACTACTCCCAGAGCTGGGTCTCCCGGGTGGTCAACGGACAACAGGCCCTGACCGTCAGCCAGGTCCAGGACCTCGCCCAACGCCTGGGCGTCCCCCTGCACCTGCTCCGCTTCGGAGGCACCCCCTCGCCCGAGGACCCCGCCCGGAAGAAGGAGGTGGACACGACAAGACGCCGCGAGTTCGGGAGAGTGGTCGCCGCCGGGGCCCTGCTCACCGCCTCCCCTCCCCCCTCCTGCTCCCCTGCCTCCTTCCCGCCGGGGGCCCACCACACCGTCAACGAGACCACCGCGTCGGCGCTGCGCTCCATCACCGGCGGCCAGCGCCGCATGGACGCGACCTCTCCCGCACGCCACCTGCTGCCCAGCGCTGTGGCGCACGTGCATCTGGCCGAGCAGATGCTCACGAACTCGCGCGGGACACCCTTCCACCCCGAGCTCAGCGCGGCGGTCAGCGAGGCCTCCGGCTTCGCGGCCTGGCTCCACGCCGACCAGGGCGACATGGGATCGGCGCGGATGCACTACCGCTCGGCGGTCGTCCGGGCCCGCCAGGCGGGGATGCGCCTGCTCGACGTGTACATGCTGGGGTCCCTCGCCGCCTTCGAGACCGACACGGCGGAGGACCCCGAACTCGGCCTGGGGCTGGTGCGGGAGGCCGAGCACGTCCTCGGCTCCTCCGCGCACCCCACGGCCCACGCCTGGCTCGCCTGTGTGGGGGCGCTCGCGCACGCGGGCCTCGGCGACCGCTCCGCCGCCGCCCGCGCCATCGGCAGGGCCGAGAAGCAGGTCACGCGCACGGCCAACACCGACCCGCCCTGGCCGTGGGTGTTCGCCTTCGACCAGGCCAAGGTCGCCGGGTACCGCGCCCTGGTCGGAGTCCGCCTGCGGAGCCCGCACGACGCCTGCCGGGCCTTCGCGGAGTCGTTCGCACCGAAGAGCGCCCACGCCAAACAGTCGGCGGTCCTCCAGGTGGAACTGGCATCGGCCCACGCGGAGGCGGGCGACGTCGACGAGGCGTTCCGCCTGGCGCGGGAGGCGCTCGCCACGGGGAGGCGGTTCGACTCCGAGCGGGTCATCGGCCGCGTGCGGATGTTCAGGCGGCGCTACAGGGGGCCGGGGGCCGACTGCGTCCAGGACCTGGACCGTGAGCTCGCGCCACTCATGACCAGCTTGTCCACCTTCGGATAGAAGAGCAGCACAGAGATCAGCAGGGAGTCCTCGTGATCCGCATCGCAGTCACCGGCCACCGCGACCTGCCCCCCGAGGCGCACAGCACAGTCACCGAACTGATCCGCTCCCACCTCGCACCGTACGGCTGCGAGATGGTCGGCCTGTCCTGTCTCGCCGACGGCGCCGACACGATCTTCGCCGAGGCCGTCCTGGCCTCGGGGGCTCCCCTGGAGGCCGTCGTCCCCGCCACCGGGTACCGGGACGCCCTCCCCGAAGAGCACCACCCCGTCTACGACCGGCTCCTGGGACAGGCCGTGCTCGTCCACCGGCTGCCCCACACCGCGTCCACCCCACGCTCACACCTGGCGGCCGGACGCCTGCTCGTGGAGCGCTGCGACCGCCTGCTGGCCGTCTGGGACGGCCGCCCCGCGCGGGGCCCCGGCGGCACCGCCGACGTGGTGTCCCACGCCCGCTCGCTCCGCCACCCCGTGGTCGTACTGTGGCCCGAGGGCACCCGGCGCTGAACCACTACGGAGAGCGCACCGCACCGACCTCCCCGGCCGGGCACCGCACGGGATCAGACCCGGCCCGACATCACCGCGTTGACGTCGGCCGCGCGCAGCACCCCGTACGCCCCGCCGCCCACCACCAGGTACTCCGGCAGCGAATGGTCCGTCAGCACGTCGAGCAGCTCCTCGCCCCGCAGGTCCACCGACACCGGAGAGCCAGCCGTCACCGCCCGCGCGACGCTCGACACCGGTACCCGTTCCCGCCGCCCGTCGGCGATCGCCGCGGCCGACGCCGGATGCACGATCGACGTCACCGTCCCATCGGAGTCGGTCACGACGATCTCCTCCACCCCCGCCTCCCGCGCCCGCCGCTCGGCCTCGGCGAGCGGGGTCTCGGACAGAACCGCCACCGCCGGCCGGGCCAGCTCGCGCGCGCTCAGCCCGGGCACGCGTTCACGCACCCTGGCGGCCCGCAGTGCCTCGGTGGCCCCCATCCACATGAACCCGCCCAGGACCAGGCCCCACACGACCGCCCAGGGGCTCAGCCCGCCCCCGGACGACCAGGCCAGCAGGAACGGCAACGCCACCACGACCAGCGCCAGCACCCGGCCGCCCCACGCAGCCGCCACACTCCCCGCGGTCTGCCTCCCGGTCGCCTTCCACACCCCGGCGCGCAGCAACCGCCCGCCGTCCAGGGGCAGACCCGGCAGCAGGTTGAACACGCCCACCAGCAAGTTGGCGATCCACAGCTGGAACAGCAGCTCCCCGACCACACTGAACGGGTCGGCGAGCTGGTACAGGCCGAACGCCCCCGCTGCCAGGATCAAGGAGAACAGGGGCCCCGAGAACGCGATCCAGAACTCACGGCCCGGGGTGGGGGCCTCACGCTCGATCTCGGAGACACCGCCCAGCACGTACAGCACGATGCGTCGCACCGGCAGCCCGTACATCCTGGCCACCACCGAGTGGGCGAGCTCGTGCACGAGGACGGACGCGTACAACAGGACCGCGAAGACGAACGCCAGAAGGTAGGAGGAGGGCCCCAGCGCCAGACGCCCCTCGACGATCCCCCCGTAGACGAGGGTGATCAGCACAGCCACGATCAACCATGAGGACGTCACGTACACGGGAATACCGAAAGGGCGGCCCAGGAGCAGACCCTTCGTCCTGGCACGGTCGCGGGTTGTGGGCGCGGAGGGATCACTACCGGTGGTCACGTACCAAGGGTACGGGCCGACCGCGCCGAGCCTGTCGTGACCTTCTCGTAGGCTCGTTCCATGACCACCGCGCCGCTTCCGACCGCCCTCTCGCCCTCACGGGCCTCCGACTTCCTCCAGTGCCCCCTGCTGTTCCGGTTCCGCACCATCGACCGGCTCCCCGAGGCACCCAGCGCGGCGGCGCTGCGCGGCACCCTGGTCCACGCCTGCCTCGAACGCCTCTACGAACTCCCCGCCGAATCGCGCACCCCGCGCAACGCCGTCGCCCTCGTGGACCCGCAGTGGACGAAGATGCGCGACAGGAAACCCGAGGTCGAGGAGCTCTTCGCCGACGAGGACGAACGCGACACCTGGCTGGAGTCCGCCCGCGACCTGGTGCGCCGCTACTTCGAACTGGAGAACCCCACCACCCTCGAACCCCGCGACCGCGAGATCCGCCTGGACGTGTCCCTGCCCACCGGGCTCGCGCTGCGCGGCTACGTCGACCGCATCGACGTCACCCCGACCGGCCAGATCCGGATCGTGGACTACAAGACCGGCAAGTCCCCTCACCCCCGGTACGAGGACAAGGCCCGCTTCCAGATCTTCTTCTACGCCGTGATGATCTGGCGCGACCTCGGCGTCGTCCCCACCCGCCTCCAACTCGTCTACCTCGGCGGCGACGGCGCCGTGCGCTGGTACGACCCGACCGAGGACGAACTCCGGTCCGCCGAGGCCGAGATCGACGGCATCTGGGCACAGATCGAGGAGGCCGGGCGCGCCGGGGTGTGGAAGCCGCGCAAGAGCAAACTGTGCGGTTGGTGCGAGCACCAGGCGCTGTGCCCGGAGTTCGGCGGCACCCCGCCGCCCCTGCCCACCGCCTGAACGGCCACGTCGGCCCCGTCCGCCCCTTCGGCCCCGGCACACCGGACCTCCTCCCCCGCGGCCCGGACAGGCCCTCTCCCCCGATGAGGCACAATCGGCCCTGTGCCCGTCTCAGTACTGCTGGTCGACGACCAGCCCCTCGTCCGTGCCGGATTCCGCCTGATCCTGGAGTCCGCCCCGCACCTGTCAGTCGTCGGGGAGGCCTCCGACGGCCGCGAGGCGGTGCGGGCCGCCCGAACCCTGGTGCCCGACGTCGTCCTCATGGACATCCGCATGGCCGGCATGGACGGCGTCGAGGCCACCCGGCTGATCACCTCCTGGGCCCGACCCCTGGGACACAACGTGCGGATCCTGGCCCTGACCACCTTCGACCTGGACGAATACGTGGTGGAGGTCCTGCGCGCGGGCGCGACCGGGTTCCTCCTCAAGGACTCCCCGCCCGCCGAACTCGTAACCGCCGTCGACGTGGTCGCGAGCGGCGCCGCGGTCGTCGCGCCCCCGGTGCTCCGCCGCCTCCTGGACCGCTTCGCGCCGCTGTTCCCACCCGCAGCCGACGACGAGGCGACCGCCCCCCGCCTGACCGCCCGCGAACACGAGGTCCTGCGGCTGGTGGCGCGCGGCTGGTCCAACGCCGAGATCGCCGCCCACCTCGTCCTGGGCGAGACGACCGTCAAGTCGCACGTGGGGAGCATCCTCACCAAACTGGAGCTGCGTGACCGCGTCCAGGCGGTGGTGTACGCCTACGAACACGGGCTCGTCAGACCCGGACGGCCCGACACCGACCGCTGAGGGGTACCGCGCCCCGGGCGCGCCGGAGACCGGGCCACCGGCCCCGCGGCCCCCGGCGCGTCGCTGTCGGACGCCTCCACGCCTTGACAGGATGTTCCGGTGATCGAACTCACCGGTGTCCGCACCTGATCCAGGCGAACCCGACACGTCCGGGCTGCGTCCCCTCTGGGGTTGTCATCAACGCGCCGACCACCACGGGGTCCAGGCGGGGAGGGAACGGAGAACAGGGATGCCAAGCAAGCGGGAGCGGCCCGTTCCGCCGAGTGAGGATCGCCTGCTCAGCAGGATGCGGGACTGGCGGGCGGAACACGAGCGGGAGCTGACCCCGGACGGCCTGGACGAGAACGAGGCCATCAACCTCCCCGACGCGAGGGCCATCGACCTGGTCCTGCGCGTCGGCGAGCTCATGCTCGCCAGCGGCGAGGGCACGGAGGCCGTGAGCGAGTCGATGCTCAGCCTCTCGGTGGCCTTCGAACTGCCCCGGTCGGAAGTGTCGGTCACCTTCACCACGATCACACTGTCCACCCACCCGGGCGGCGACCAGCCGCCCGTCACCGGCGAACGGGTCGTGCGCCGACGCTCCCTGGACTACTTCCGCGTCAACGAGCTGCACACCCTGGTGCAGCAGGCGGCGCTGGGGCTGCTGGAGCTGGAGGACGCCACCGCGCGCCTGTCCCAGATCCGGCGGGCCCGGATGCCGTACCCGAACTGGGTGATCGTGCTCGGGTTCGGGCTGATCGCCTCCAGCGCCAGTGTGATGATGGGCGGCGGCCTGGTCGTGGCCACGGCGGCGTTCCTCGCCACCGTGCTGGGCGATCGGACCGCCGTGTTCCTGGCACGGCGCGGCGTCGCCGAGTTCTACCAGATGGCCGCCGCTGCGGTGGTGGCGGCGACCATCGGTGTGGCCCTGCTCTGGGTGAGCACCACGCTGGACCTGGGACTGCAGGCCGCGGCCATCATCACCGGCAACATCATGGCCCTGCTCCCCGGGCGACCCCTGGTGTCCAGCCTCCAGGACGGCATCAGCGGCAGTTACGTGTCGGCCGCGGCCCGCCTCCTGGAGACCTTCTTCATCCTGGGCGCGATCGTGTCGGGGGTGGGCGCCGTGGCCTACACGGCGATCCGCCTGGGCGTGCCCATCGACCTCGACAGCCTGCCCTCGGCGGGCACCTCCCTGGACGTACCCGTCCTGATCGGTGCGGCGGGAATCGCCATGGCGTTCGCGATCTCCCTGGCGGTGCCACCCCGCATGCTCCCGACGATCGGGGCCCTGGGCGTCCTGATCTGGGCGATCTACGCGGGGCTGCGCTCCCTCCTGGAAGTGCCGCCGGTCGTGGGCACGGTCGCGGGCGCGGTCGCGGTGGGCGTGGTGGGCCACTGGCTGGCACGGCGCGCCAGACGTCCGGTCCTGCCGTACCTGGTCCCGTCGATCGCGCCGCTGCTCCCCGGCAGCATCCTGTACCGGGGGCTGATCGAGATCACCCAGGGCACGGCGGTATCCGGTCTGCTCAGCGTGGTGGAGGCGGTCATGGTGGGCTTGGCGCTGGGTGCCGGGGTCAACCTCGGCGGAGAGCTGGTGCGGGCCTTCCAGCGCGGTGGACTGGCGGGGGCCGGGATGCGCAGTCGCCCGGCGGCACGCCGAACGCGTGGCGGGTACTGAGTTCCTTATGGCCGCAGCCGGACACGCGAGAACCATTGTCGGCCTGCGGGTATCTCACCGTGTGAGAGCGGGCGACGACACCAGGGCCACCCCATTCGGCCTAAACCAGAGCAAGCATGTGATGTGAGCCACTAAGGTTGGCGTCAGCTCGACGACGAGCTCTTCTGGAACGAAAGGCCTGTCCCATGTGCAGCCACGAACCCGCCTGCCCGTCCTTCGAGGACACCGACCGCGAAGCCGCACGAGTCGTCTCCAGCCACCCCGAACAAGGGTGGAGCCTGCTCTGCAACGGAGTCGTCCTCTTCGAGGACACCGGCGAGCTGCTGCCCGACGGAGCGGTTGTCGCCCCGCACAGGCCCCGCGTGGCCGCCTGACACAGCCCGCCGACCACCACGGCCAGGGGCCCGCCCCACGAACGCACCGGCACCAGGCGACGCAGCAGTCCCCGAGGGACCGCACCGCCCGCACCGCAGCCGTCGGACACGACGGTCCCCGACACGCACACCCGCCCGGAAGGCACCAGGCCCCGGGCGGTTTCGTGTCACCGGTCGGGCCAGCCCTCGGGCAGCACGTCCTCTCCCCCCATCGCCTCCCGCAGCCGACTCCGGAAGTCCGCGTGCACATCGGCGCCCCACACCAGGCCGCTCGGGGTGCGCAGTGCCTGCTCCATGACGGCGCGCAGCGCGTCGGCGCGCGCCTCGCCCTCCACCACCGGAACCGCCAGCAGGGCGTGCATCTGGGTGATGACGGCGAACAGCTCCCCCGCCAGCGCCGGAGCGGTGGCCGTCGCCGCCGCCTCCTCCAGGTACGGGGTCCACCACGGCCCAGCCCCCTCCTGTTCGTCCTCCTCCGGTGGGACGGCGAAACCCCGGCGCAGCCGCCTGCGCACCTCGTCCGCGGTCCCCGGGTCCCGGTC
This sequence comes from Nocardiopsis sp. NPDC058631, assembly GCF_042716955.1. Taxonomy (NCBI): domain Bacteria; kingdom Bacillati; phylum Actinomycetota; class Actinomycetes; order Streptosporangiales; family Nocardiopsidaceae; genus Nocardiopsis; species Nocardiopsis sp. NPDC058631. Next base: position 49,555 of record NZ_JBHXQY010000017.1, read on the forward strand.
CCCCAGCCCCAGCCGCCAGACCCGCTCGGCCGCGTCCGGCTCCCCCCGCAGGGAGAGCAGCCCGGCGAGGAGTTCCACGGCCGAGGCCGAGGTCCCCGCATCCGGCCCGGGAACCTCCTCCACGCCCTCTCCCGGATCGACGATCGCGCCGACGTCGGCGATGGCGTGTTCGAGGTGGGACGCCGCGCGCAACAGGCGCAGGCCGGGGTCGTCCGCGACCGCCAGGCCGCGCTCGACGGCCGCCGCGGCGGCACCCGGCAGCCCCCGGCCGAGCAGCCGCCCGGCAAGGTCGCGGGCGGCGTCGACCACCGTGGTGGCGTGCAGGCGGCTGATCGGCGCGGGGCCGGGCGGGAGCGCGAGCGCCGCCTCCCAGTGCTCCTCCGCCCCGGCCGTGTCCCCGCGGTCCTCCGCGGCCCGTGCCAGCCCGTAGCGGGCGACGGCGGCGAAGTCGGGGGCGCCCAGGTCGAGGAGCCGGCGCCACACACTCTCGGCCTCGGAGTGCTCCCCGTCCTGTTCGAGGGAGAGCCCGAGGTGGTAGGCGGCCCGCGGGGCGTACCGGGCGTCTCCGGTGGCCACAGCCCGGCGCGCCGCCTCACGGGAGGCGGGGAGGTCGCCCCGCTGGTCCTCGACGACGGCGAGGCCGAGCAGTGCGCGGGCGAGCAGCGGCGGGCGCGGGCCCGCGGCGACGGCCCGCCGGTAGAGCTTGGCGGCGCGTTTGAGATGGCCGTTCTCGGCGAGGTCCCGAGCCTGGTCGCACAGGTCGGCAGCGTCCTGGGCGAAGGTCGCGTCGGGCTCCCCGGTGTCCGCTGGGTCGGTCGCCGGGGGCGGGTCGGCGGGGCCAGAGCGTGCGGGATGTCCGGACGTCGTGGTCATTGCTTCCGCTTTCCATGGGGGCGGCGGGTCCCGCGGTGGGACGCGGGTCCGTGTCGCCGCAACTCTAACGCGGCTCCCGCCGGGAGGCGGCGCCCCCGGCCGTCGGGCACGGGGATGCCCGTCCCCTGCGGGGCGTCGGACCAGGATCCACCAGCCCTCGACCAGAGAAGTCGGAGGTGTTCGGCGAGCCGCCGATGCGCGACCTTTACGTCGTAGATTCAGATGGGGGGTGCAGGCCACCACCCCACGCGCGAAGGGGTGCCGGTCCGCGGACCGGCACCCCTTCGACCGCACGGGCCGCCTACATCGCGAAGGCCTCCGGCGGCGGGCAGGAGCAGACCAGGTTGCGGTCACCGTAGGCCTGGTCGATCCGACCGACCGGCGGCCAGTACTTGTCCGTGCGCAGCGACGGAAGCGGGTACACCGCCTCGGCACGCGTGTAGCCGTGCTTCCACTCGTCGGCGGTCACCGCCTCGGCCGTGTGCGGGGCGTTGCGCAGGGGGTTGTCCTCGGCGTCCCACTCCCCCGCGGCCACCAGGTCGATCTCGGCGCGGATCGCGATCATCGCCTCCACGAACCGCTCCAGCTCGGCGAGGTTCTCGCTCTCGGTCGGCTCCACCATCAGGGTGCCGTTGACCGGGAAGGACATCGTGGGGGCGTGGAACCCGTAGTCCATCAGCCGCTTGGCCACGTCCTCGTTGCTGATCCCGCTCGCCTTCTGGAGCGGGCGGATGTCGATGACGCACTCGTGCGCCACCAGGCCCCCCTCGCCCGTGTAGAGGACCGGGAAGTACGGCTCCAGCCGCTTGGCCAGGTAGTTCGCGGACAGGACCGCGACCTCGGTGGCGGAGCGCAGACCCTCCTCGCCCATCATCCGGACGTACGCCCAGGAGATCGGCAGGATGCCCGCCGACCCGAACGGAGCGGCCGACACCGGCCCCACGCCCGTGTGCGGACCCGCCTCGGACTGGGACGGGTGGTTGGGCAGGAAGCCGGCCAGGTGCGAGCGGACCGCGACCGGGCCCACGCCGGGCCCGCCTCCGCCGTGCGGGATGCAGAACGTCTTGTGCAGGTTCAGGTGGCTGACGTCGGCGCCGAACTCGCCCGGCTTGGCCCAGCCCAGGAGCGCGTTCAGGTTGGCGCCGTCGACGTACACCTGGCCGCCGGCCTCGTGGACCAGGCGGCACACCTCGGTGATCGTGTCCTCGTACACGCCGTGCGTGGACGGGTAGGTGACCATGATGGCGGCCAGGTCGTCCGCGTGCTGGACGGTCTTGGCGCGCAGGTCGTCCAGGTCGACGTTGCCGTTGTCGTCACAGGCCACGACGGCCACGCGCATGCCCGCCATCACGGCGCTGGCCGCGTTGGTGCCGTGCGCGGAACTGGGGATGAGGCAGACGTCGCGGTGGGCCTCACCCCGCGAGCGGTGGTAGCCCCGGATGGCGAGCAGTCCGGCGAACTCGCCCTGGGACCCGGCGTTGGGCTGGAGGGACACGGTGTCGTAGCCGGTGACCTCGGCCAGCCAGGACTCCAGGTCGCGGATCACGGTCATGCTCCCGACCGCCTGGTCGAGCGGCGCGAAGGGGTGCAGGCCCGCGAACTCCGGCCAGGTGACGGGCTCCATCTCCGTGGTCGCGTTGAGTTTCATGGTGCACGAGCCCAGCGGGATCATCGTGCGGTCCAGAGCCAGGTCCCGGTCGGACAGGCGGCGCATGTAGCGCAGCAGGGAGGTCTCGCTCCGGTGGGTGTTGAACACCGGGTGGGAGAGGTAGTCGGTCTCCCGGGACAGCCCGGCGGGCAGGCGCCCGGCGGCACGGTCCACTGCCAGGCGCGCCTTGGATGTGCCTCGCTCGGTCCCGCCGAAGGCCGCGAGCACCGCTTCGAGGTCCGCCTCCGAGGTGGTCTCGTCCACGCTCACACCGACCGTGTACTGGTCGACGGGCAGGAGGTTGTACCCGGCCTCCAGAGCGGTCTCCACGACGCCGGCAGCGCTGGGCACGCGCACGCGCAGGGTGTCGAAGTAGGCGGAGTGGACGATCTCGAACCCGCGCTCGCCGAGGGCGTCGGCCAGGGCCGCGGTGCGGGTGTGCACCTGGCGCGCGATCGCGCGCAGGCCGTCGGGGCCGTGGTAGACGGCGTACATACCGGCCATGACGGCGAGCAGCACCTGCGCGGTACAGATGTTGCTGGTGGCCTTCTCGCGTCGGATGTGCTGTTCGCGGGTCTGGAGGGCGAGCCGGTAGGCGGGCTTGCCCGCGTTGTCCACCGAGACGCCCACCAGGCGGCCGGGCAGCTGTCGGCGCAGTTTCTCCCCCACGGCCATGTAGCCGGCGTGCGGGCCGCCGAAGCCGAGCGGGACACCGAAGCGCTGGGTGGATCCGACCGCGATGTCGGCGCCGAGGTCGCCCGGGCTGCGCAGCAGGGTCAGGGCGAGGATGTCGGCGGCCACCACGGCGAGCGCCCCGCGCTCGTGGGCGGCGGAGATGACCGCTGCCGGGTCCCTCACCGCGCCGCTGGAGGCGGGGTACTGCACCAGGACACCGAAGGCCTCGCCCTCGGGCAGGCCCTGCGACAGGTCGGCGACGACGACCTCGATGCCGAGGGGTTCGGCCCGGGTGCGCAGGACCTGGAGGGTCTGCGGGAAGACGTCGGCGTCGACGACGAAGACGTCGGCCCTGCTCTTGGAGGCCCGGCGGGCGAGGGTCATGGCCTCGGCCGCGGCGGTGGACTCGTCCAGGAGGGACGCCCCGGAGACCGGCAGGCCGGTCAGGTCGCAGACCATGGTCTGGAAGTTGAGCAGGGCCTCCAGGCGGCCCTGGGAGATCTCGGGCTGGTAGGGCGTGTAGGCCGTGTACCAGGCCGGGTTCTCCATGATGTTGCGGAGGATCACCGGCGGGGTGAAGGTGTCGTAGTACCCCTGGCCGAGCAGGGAGGTGTGCACGTCGTTGCGCGCGGCGAGGTCGCGGAGCTCGGCCAGCGCCTCGGCCTCCCCGATCGCCTCGGGCAGGTCCAGCGGGGCGCTGCGGCCCGGCCCGGTGAGGATGGACTCCGGTACGGCCGCCGCCATGAGCTCGGCGGTGGAGCCGTAGCCGACCGCCTTGAGCATTTCCTGGGTCTCGGCCGGGGTGGGGCCGATGTGGCGGTCGGCGAACACCCTGGCGGGTTCGCCGGGGTTGTTCACGGGCTGGTCAGGCACGGAGACCTCCTGGTGACAGGGCCGATTCGGTTCGGCGGTGTTCCTCACGGTCTCCCCCTCTGTCACCGGGCACGGGCGTGCCAGGCTTCAGAGCGGCCTCCTCCGCGCGGTCCGTGGTGCCTGAGAGGTTACTGGGGAGTATTGCCCCGTCGGCGCCCCTGTCGGGGTCTCTCCCGCGCGGTATTGACAGCCTGTTGACGCTATGTACATGTGGGGACAGGGCGAATGTCGCTTTTCATCCCTGTTGTGAGTATGACCGTACTCGATGGCCGCTGTCGGAGCCGAGTCCGCCCGCGCGTTTCACCGAACCAGTGTGCGGCGCCACACGGGGCGCGGACGCGACCCGGTCGCCCCGTCCCGGCCGTGGGGACTCCACCGGCCCGCGCCGCTCGGGCAGGACCGGGCCCGCCGGTCGCTCCCGCACCCCCAGGATCTGCGTGGGGCGTCCGTCCCCGAGGGCGGCAGGGGCCGTTCCACGTGGGCAGGAGGAGATGCGGGACCCTGGTGTCGAGGAGCCCGGAAACCGCGGCCTCGCTCGCCCCGGCCCTCTCGACGGCCTCCGCGAGTCGACGTCCCCTCCCCGGGGTACGGCGGAAACCGCGAACAGCGCACGGGCCGTCACCCGTTCACACTTGCGGGGGTGAGGCGGACGATCCGGGGTCAGCCGGTCCGGCGCTCCCTGCGCCGCCTGGCGAGTTCGTCCACGGGCGGGGGCGCGGAGGGCAGCTCGGTCCGCTCCTCGTCGGAAACCACACCCAGCGCCTCTTCCAGCTCGCGCCACACGTTGGCCAGCGCCAGGCCGAACATACCCTGTCCTCGCTGCATGAGGTCCACGACCTCCTCGGGGGAGGTGCACTCGTAGACGCTGACGCCGTCGCTCATGAGGGTGATGCGGGCCAGGTCGGGGGTGGGACGCCCGCGCAGGTGGTCGACCGCGGTCCGGATCTGCTGCAACGAGATGCCCGTGTCCAGCAGCCGTTTGGCCACCTTCAGCAACAGGATGTCGGGAAGGCTGTACAGGGGGGCGTTCTGGGCTCCGGTACGCACGCTCGGTTCCACCAGGCCGGTTCTCGCCCAGTAGTCGAGCTGACGGTAGGTGATCCCTGCGGCGGTACACGCCGCGGGGCCCCGATACCCGACGTCCATAGGCCGCGCCACCACGTCCTCTTCGCACAGTAGGCCCTGCTGCCCCGCTAGCCGCAGCGCGGACCGCCTGTCATGGGGATTCCGCTTGCCGCTCGCTACCGCCACGCCGACCTCCGGCCTCTCGTCCCACGGCGGCCTCGACAGGGGATGTCCACTCAGGGAATGGGTGCGCCGTGGGTTCCACTGCACTGACGGTAGGACGACCGAACGGCAGCGTCAACGACAGCACCCGGCGCGTCGCCAAGTGCGCGCACCGTTGGGTTCCCGGAACCGCCCCGGTGGCGCACCCTGCGCCCGCACGGGTTTGGGCCCTGACAGCTTCGACCACTCCCTCAGCCCAATCTATCACCGGCGCGATGAACAAAGCCGCAGGTCGCAGCCATGTCACTTCTGGCTTCCACGCTGACGTCACGCTCGTGGGGCCCGTGGGGCGCACGGGCCCGAGGAGGTTGTGCCTACTCGGCCTTCCTGCCGAAGTCCTCGGGCGAGATGTTGTCCAGGAACTCCCGGAACGCCTCGACCTGATCCTCCTGCTCGTCCGGGATCGGCATGCCCGCCTCGGCGATCACGTCCTCGTGGGCGTAGATGGGCGCGCCCGTCCGTAACGCGAGGGCGATGGAGTCGGAGGGCCGGGCACTGACCTCCACACCGTTGCTGAAGACCAGCTCGGCGTAGAAGATGCCGTCGCTCAGGCCGGTGATGTTCACCGTGGTGAGGCCGGTGTCCAGGGCGTCCAGGACGTCCCGGAACAGATCATGGGTGAGCGGTCTCGCCGGAGCGACGCCCTGTTGCGCCAGCGCGATGGCGGTCGCCTCCACGCCGCCGATCCAGATCGGCAGGTAACGATCTCCCTCGGTCTCCTTGAGCAGGACTATCGGCTGGTTCGAGGGCATCTCAACCCGGACGCCGACGACCTCCATGTGCTTCACAGCGGCTCCGTCCCACGCGTCGTCACACCGGATGGGCGCTCGTCCCTGCCCGCCCGGGTTCGGGACCCCAAGGCGAAATCGGCACCCTTCGTTACAAAGCTGTCCGGCGGCGGGGGGCCGCAAACCTCATCGACCCACCCGCCGCCGTCACCCGTGGTCAGCGGCCCCTCAACGGCGCGGTTTGGTCAGCAGAACCATGCGGAACTTGCCGATCTGGATCTCGTCCCCGCCGCCGAGCTGGGCCTCGTCGACCGGTTCCCGGTTCACGTAGGTGCCGTTGAGGCTGCCCACGTCACGGACCCCGAACCCGTCGCCACGGCGGAAGAACTCCACGTGGCGCCGGGACACGGTGACGTCGTCAAGGAAGATGTCACTGTTGGGATGCCGTCCGGCGGTGGTCACATCGCTGTCCAACAGGAAACGGCTTCCCGCGTTGGGGCCACGCCTGACCACGAGCAGCGCCGTGCCCGGAGGCAGGGCGTCCGCGTTGGCCGGGTCGTCGCCGCTCAGCTCGTCGCCGGGCTCCTCCTCCTCCAGGGCCTGTATCCCGGAGATGGAGATGGTGGACGTGACGTCTCCGGCGGAGTCCCCACCCGAACCGGGTCGGGGTCCCTGCTGTTCGGCCCTGCGGACGGGGGTTCCGCAGTGGGAGCAGAAACGGGCATCATCCGCAACGGCGTGACCGCACTGCGTGCAGTAAACGCTCGACATAGGTCGGCTCGGCCTCCTACCGCACGGGGCGGTGCTTGATTCGGCTGATCGGTGACACGTTCCGGACACCGCGCGGACACCTGGTCCACACACCGTCCGGCACGTGGCGAGGCGGTCCACTGTCGCGGCAGCGGTGCGCCTCACACGGTCGGTCGCTAGGTCTCATCCCCCGTGTCGTACTCCTTGTCACCCCCGGTCAGGGTGTCCGCCGTTGCCGGGATACCCGGCCCGGTGGGCGACGCGGCGCTCCAGGGAACACTCGACTTTAAACCATATCCCTGTCCAGGCAGGGTTTCGCTCCTCCTCGGCCTGCCGTGGACGCCCCGACCGCGCACGCGGTGCGAAGAACTGCGGACCCGGTGCCTGGGGCGCCGTCTCCGCGTGTGACCGACCTCGGGACAGTGAAACACCTGTCCTGATGCTGATGCCTGTCCGGGGGGTTTGGTTCTCGCCGAACCCCCACTGATTCGCACCGACACCATTGGCCCGCTATGACCTGCTGATATGTCCAATTTATCCCTTAAACGCACTTTCGAGCGCGCCGGACGGAGCGGACCACTCCCTCCGGGCGAACACGCCGCGCGGGCGCGGACGACCTTCTCGTCCACACCCGCGCGGCGCAACGGTCAGCCCTCAGCCCTCTCGACCACGGCCGCCCACTCGTCCAGCAGGCGGTGCGCGGTGTCCGAGTCAGGACCTTCGGCCCAAAGATGGGTCACGGCCTCCGCCGTGTCCGGGAGGACCAGGGCCCAGCTTCCGTCGGACTCAAGGACCCTGACGCCGTCCGTGGTGTCCAGCTGGCGGTCTCCAGCCGCCTCCACGACGGACCGCATGACGCTCCCCTTGACCGCCCAGGGGGTGGGCACCGAACGGCGCAGGAGGTGCGCCTGGGGGATCACGCGGTCGATCTGGCTCAGCGACCGGCGGTCCCTGGCCACCAGGCCCAGCAGCCGCACGAAAGCGGCGATGCCGTCGCTGGTCGGGCTGAACTCCGGGACGACGAACCCGCCCCTGCCGTCACCGGCCAGGATGACGTCCTCGCCACGGCCCTGGACCGCCTTGGTGAGTTCGTCGGTGGCGGTCGCGGTCCAGTGGACCTTGACCCCGTGCGCGGCGGCCACCGTCTCCGCGACCCGGGTGGTGGTGACGGGGAGCGCCACCGTGCCGCCCCCGCGCTCGGCGCAGACCAGTTCCAGGACGACCAGCAGGGCGCGGTCGTTGTCGACCAGTTCCCCCCGGCCGTCCACGATGGCCAGCCGCTCGGCCACGGGGTCGAACCGCACCCCGAAGTCGGCTCCGGACCCCGCCACCAGCTCACCCAGGCGCTCCAGGTCGCGGTTCTGCTTGGCGGCCGTGTCGGTGGGAGAGGCCTCGTCGAGCCGGTTGTTGACCGTGAGGACGTCGACGCCGATCCGCCCCAGCAGGGACGGCAGGATGAGCGATCCGCTGCCGCCCGCGCAGTCCACGACCACCTTGAGCCCGGCCTCGGCGACCCCGGAGGTGTCGACCGAGCGCAACAGGTCGTGCGAGTAGTTCTCGACCCCGCGCGAGGGGAAGGTCAGCTCCCCGATCTCCCCGGGGAAGGCCCTGCGGTACTCGGCGCGGGAGAAGACCCGGTCGAGCTTGCGCTGGGCCGCCGGCGACAGGTCGGCTCCGCTCCCGTCCAGGAAGAGGATGTCCACCGACTCCGGGTCGCCCGGGGTGGTGCGCAGCGTGATACCGCCGCTGACCCCGCTCTGCGAGGTGTGGAAGCGCGCCACGGGCAACGGCACCACCTCCAGGTCGCGTACGTCGATGGCTGCGGCGGTGAGCGCGCTGATCACCGCGCGCTTGAGCGTGCGGGCGGCCCGGGACACGTCACGGGACGTGGTGACGAGCGCGCCCTTCTTCAGGGTGGTGGCGTAGGCGTTGGCCAGCCGCACCGCCAGTTCGGGGGTGATCTCGACATTGATCAGCCCGGACACGCCCCGGGGTCCGAACAGCGAACGCTGCCCGCGCGACTCCCAGATGACGTTGGTGCTGACGACCGCTCCGGCCTCGATGGTCTTGAAGGGGTAGACCTTGACGTCGGCGTTGACGTAGGCCTCGGACTCGATGACGCAGTCCTCGCCGACGACCGCCCCCTCCTCGACCCTGGCGGCGGCCATGATGTCGGTGTTCTTGCCGATGACGCAGCCGCGCAGGTTGGCACCCCTACCGATGAACACGTTGTCGTGCAGGACCGTGCGGTGGCAGAAGGCCTCCGACCGCACGACGGTGTTGCTGCCGACCACGGTGAACTCGCGCAGCTCCGCCCCCGCCTCGACCTTGGCGTAGTCGCCGATGTAGAGCGGCCCCTTGAGGACCGCGCGGGGGTCGACCTCGGAGCCCTCGCCGACCCATACGCCCGGGGACACCTCGAAGCCGTCGATGTCGACGTCCACCTTGCCGGACAGGACGTCGGCCTGGGCGCTCAGGTAGCTCTCGTGGGTACCGACGTCCTCCCAGTAGCCGTCGGCGATGTAGCCGTAGAGGGGCTCGCCCTCCTCCAGGAGCTGGGGGAAGACGTCGCCCGACCAGTCGACCACCTCGCCCTCGGCGACGCGGTCCAGGACGTCCGGCTCCATGATGTAGATACCGGTGTTGACGGTGTCGGAGAAGACCTGGCCCCAGGTGGGCTTCTCCAGGAAGCGCTGGATCCGGCCCTGCTCGTCGACGATGATGATGCCGAACTCCAGCGGGTTCGGGACCCGCTTGAGGGCGATGGTGACCTTGGCGCCGCTCTCCTTGTGGAAGCGCACCATGTCGGTGAGGTCGATGTCGGTGAGCGCGTCGCCGGAGATGACGATGAACGGCTCCCCGCGCAGGTGCTCCTCCGCGTTCTTGACACTGCCCGCCGTGCCGAGCGGTACCTCCTCGGCGACGTAGTGGAGCTTCATCCCGAGCTCCTCGCCGTCCCCGAAGTAGTTGCGGATGAGGGTGGCCAGGAACTGGACGGTGACCACGGTCTCGGTGAAACCGTGCTTGCGCAGCAGGCGGAGCACATGCTCCATGATGGGCTTGTTGACCACCGGCAGCAGGGGTTTGGGCTGGTTGGCGGTCATGGGGCGGAGCCGGGTGCCCTCTCCGCCGGCCATCACGACTGCCTTCATGGGGGGCGCCTGGACGGCGCCGTCCGGGGTTTCCTCGTGTGTGCTCATCGTTGGTCCCTCCGTAGGGCGGTGCCGTGGGAGGACGCGGCGGGGGAATGATGCTCGAAGCGCACGCCATCGCGCGCGGTGGGACGTGATGCCATGACGGTGATGACACTCCCTTTCGATCCGACAGGACTCGCGGTGGGCCGGTCCTCCGGTGGATCAGGGGCCGATCCGTCCCTGATCCGGGCGGCTCGGCCGGTCCGAGCCTTCGGATACCGCTCCAGGATCGCCGTCAGCGGCCGCCGGTGTGGCTGGATCGAGCTGATCCATGTCGTGGCCGCGGTCGAGGTCGCTGTCGTCGGTGACCGTTAGGTCCCCGGTGCGATCAGCGCGTTCGTCGCGGCGGGTCTGGGCGATCAGGCGCAGTCCCTGGACGGCGTAAAGCAGTCCGGCCCACCAGTACAGAGCAGTTCCCCAGAGTGCGAAGGCCCAACCTATAATCCTCGCCACATCCGCCACGACCGACGTGTAACCCGCGATGAACAGGAGGGGGAACGAGTAGAGAAGGCAGAGCGTGGCGGCCTTCCCCGCGAAGTTGACCGGGAGGGGCCCGTAGCCGTAGTGGCGCAGGAGCGGCAGCGCCCCCAGGATGAGGACGTCGCGCAGGACGAGGATGGCCATCAGCCACCAGGGGACGATGTCCCGGATCACCAGTCCGAGCAGCGCGGCGAAGATGTAGAGCCGGTCCGCGAGCGGGTCGAGGACGGTGCCCAGGCGCGAGGTCTGGTTCCAGGCGCGCGCGATCTTGCCGTCGAGCCAGTCGCTGAGCCCGGCGAAGCCGAGCACGAGCAGTGCCCACCAGTCGGCCTGCGGTACCAGGACGAGCCAGAGGAACAGCGGCACGCCCAACAGCCGGAGCATGCTCAGCAGGTTGGGAACCGTCCAGATGCGGTCGGTGACCGTCGGGCTGGCCACATCGCCCCCCGCCTCGAATCTGCCATCTTCCGCGGATCGCCCCATGGCGCCCACGATAACGGGCGGGTGGGTCATTTCCCGCCATCACGGGGCCGGACGGCCCCGACCCGGTCCGAAGGACGATCGTCCGCCAATCGTACCGTGTACGTTTTCGGCCTTCCACCAGCACAGTGTCTGTTTCGCACGGTGCGTGTCCCGGCCCGGCCGCACCACCGGCCGTCTGCGGCCACGGCGTACGGACCGCCTCATGGGAACCAACGAAGGGGCCGGTGGCGGGGTTCCCCGTGTGCGTCCCGCGTACCTGACCTCTCAGGTCGGTACACCTAGAGCGTGAGGATGCGGTCGGCCTCGCGAAGGCCCGACAGCAGGGCGCCGTGCACGGTGGCGGTGTGCTCGATCTCGGTCGCCTCCCCCGCGAAGAACAGCCGGCTTCCGACCGGGTCGCCGAGCGCCACCCGGTCGCCGTCGCCCGAGCCCACGGCCGTGTAGGAGAAGGCGCCCCGGGAGAAAGGGTCGTCGGCCCAGTGGGTCACGCGGTGGTCCACCGGGTCCGGCGCCTTGCGGAACATGGCGCGCAGAGCGGACATCGCGTGCTCGACCACCTCGCCGTCGTCCATCCCCTCCAGGAACCGGGCCGCCCTTCCGCCGTTGCGGCTGGCCAGGACCGGTGCCCCGAGGACTCGCTGGCCCGCGTACCAGTGGAACCACGTGCCCGCCTCGGTCCCCAGGTTGACGATGACCTCCGCGTCGCCCCAGAACACCTCGTCGAAGCGCAGGAACAGCTTCTCCAGGCTGCCGTTGCCCAGACGCTCCACGGCGTCCCGCTTCTCGTCCGGCAGCGGAGGGGCGAATCCGACCTGCCCCGCCTTGAGCACACCCAGGGGCAGGGTGACCAGGACCCGGTCGGCGGTCAGGGTCTCCTCCCCGTCGGGGGTGTCGACCCTGACGCGGGCGCCGTCGCCGCCGTGGAGGACCTCCAGCACGACGTGCTCCAGCCTCACGTCCAGACCGCGCGCCAGGTGGTCGGTCAGCTGGCCCATCCCGTCGGGGAAGACCACGTCGTCGCCGCTGAACTCGTGCAGGGCCGCGACCGCGGAGAAGGCGACCTCCTCCGCGCCCGCACCGTGGTCGCCCTCGGCGAGGCGGTGCACGATCTCGTTGGCGTCCCGTGCTCGGGCGCGCACCAGGTTGGCGTCGTAGAGGGCCTGGTTGATGCCCTCCTCCATCGACTCCTGGGGGTTGGCGCCCACGGTCGCCCAGTACATGTGCTCCTGGAGGAGGTGGACGTCCTCCATGTTGCGGCGGTGCCGGTCGAAGAGCAGCCGCCGCCCCTTGGGGTCGTACGCGGTCTCGGTGGACCGGTTGAACACGGCGGTGCGCACACCGATCTCGTGGACCAGGTCGGCGAGGGGGTTGTTCTCCTCCCCGTGCATCCAGGAGGCGCCCATGTCCAGGGTCGTGGAGTCGCCCCACTCGTGCACGGAGTGGATGCGCCCTCCGACGCGGCCCCGGCCCTCCAGGACGGTGACGCGCTCACCCTCGTCCGCCAGGCGGTCGGCGGCGGCGAGGCCGGCCATCCCCGCGCCCACCACGATGGTGTGGCCGCGGCCGGGGCCGGCCTCGCGCCCGCGCGGTTCGGACCGCTCACGGTCCGGCTCTCCGGCCGTCTCCTCCTGCGTGTTCTCCCCGTTCGCCTCACCCGGGTCAGTCATAGCGCTCCCCCTCCGTGCCGACCGACAGGTGTGACTGTAAGTGGTCCCCGGGCCACGCCCGGGGACGACACCCCGCCCTCAGCTGGAAGACCTCTCCCGGGGCCCTGCTCAGGAGCCGGAGGGCTCCCCGTCGTCATCCTCCAGTTCGATCCTCTCGCGGCGGCGCTCGCCCTGGACGTGCTCCTCACGTGTGACGTCGCGCTTGCGGACGTGGACCTCCTCGACGGGCACGCGCTCCTTGGAGACGACCGGCCGCTCCTCGTAGAGCGTGAAGGTCTCCTCCTCCTCCCGCATGTCCCCGGTCTCGTCCGTCCCGGACTCGCCGGTCATCGGACGGCGCTCCACCTGGAGCTCGTCGTGGTGCAGCGGGACCGCCTCGTCGAACTGCTCGGTCTCCACGTACTTGTGCAGCCTGGCGTGGCCCGACTCGTGGCGCTCCACACCGATGTCGACACGCTCCTCGGAGCGGACCATCGAGATGTCGTCCGCGTCGGGCGAACCAGCCGTGCCGGTGTCGGCCATCCCCGCGGAACCGCCCATGCCGGAGGCGTCCATGCCGCCGTGCTCGGCGTAGTAGTCACGGACCAACCGCTCCTCCTCCGGGGAGATGTGCCTGTCCGCGTCGACGTTCGGGGCGTCCTTCACCGTGGCCTTGTCGAAGGGGACCTGGATGTCCTCCTCCTTGGGGTGCGAGCCCTGGAGGGGCACAAGGGTCTCGTTGCGACCGAACAGGCCGGTCTCGACCGAGACCCAGCTCGGCTTGTTCGTCTCGTCGTCCAGGTAGACCTGCTTGATCTTGCCGACGCTGTGGCCCTCCTCGTCCAGAACGTGGTGCCCGATGAGGTCTCCGGGTGCGCGGTCACGTGCCATGGTTCCTCCCCTGCTCTTCACTCCCCCGTCGGAACGCCGTGGGCCCCGACCTGGTCCGATCATCCCCCTACCCGCCGTGGCCTGCGGAAACAGCGGTGGGAGCGAGCCGCTAACCGGGCGAGGCCGAGAGTTGAGGAAATGTTTTTCCCCGGCGCTCCCCCTTGGCGTGCACGAGGAGTTCCCTTGTCCTCCATGGGAACACCGACCGGCACCCTCGGGAGCGACGTGAACACGTACGGCTACACTCCAGGGGTCCTGTCCCGCCACAGCCGAAGGAACCCTGCGTGCGCGCAGCCGTGGCAGCCCCGTTGGCCGCCCTCCTCCTGTCCTGTACCACCACCGCCACCGCACGCGTCGGCGGGCTGGACGCGGTCGTGGAGCTCTCCGCGGACCGGCTCGCGACCGCCTCGCCGGTGGCGGCGGCCAAGTGGCACAGCGGTGACCCGGTGGAAGCGCCGGAGCGCGAGGCGCAGGTTCTGGCGGACGCCGGGCGCCACGCGACCGCGCTGGGGATGGAGCCGACGGCCGCCGCGGCGGTGATCCGCGACCGGGTCGAGGCGAACAAGGTGGTCCAGCGGAGCCTGCACGCCCGCTGGCACGCGGACCCCGGCCGGAGTCCCGTGTCGGCGCCGGACCTGTCCCGGGTCCATACCGAGCTGGACGGTCTCACACCGGCGCTGGTGCGGGCGCTGGACGACGCCGACTCCGTGCTGCGCTCCCCCGGCTGTGACGCGGACCTGGCACGGAGTGCACGGGACGCCGCCGGGGCGCGGCGTCCGGACCGGATCCACACCTCGGCCCTGACCCGCGCCCTGGAGGGGGCCTGTTCCTAGTCGCGCGCCGGGGGACCGGATGCCTCGCGGGGCCCTACAGGGGGCCGGCCACATAGGCCTCCAGGCCGAGGTCCGGCCGGGGGTCGGACCTCGACCGCGTCGAAGGATAGAGGAGCCCGGGGTCGGGGGCCCGTCCGGAACTGTCCGTCCGACCGTGCCCCCGGCGGTGACGCCTGGCGGGATCAGCAGGTGTTGTCCCGGCTGTTGTCCCAGGTGATGTTGCGGACGACGGTGCCGGCCGCGCAAGGGTTCTCGTTGATCGCGGTGTTGACCAGCCTCAGGTTCTCGAACGTGATGTCCGACGTGTTGGCGAACTCCGTCCTGGCGGCGATGCGGATGTCACCGGGCCCGGCGATCGTGCCCCCGTTCTCGGCGATGGTGACGTTGTGGCAGTTCTCGACCAGGACGGCGTTGCTCCCGGTCTGCGCGATGTCGACGCGCCCGATCACCGCGCCTCCGCTCTCGGAGACGCAGAAGATCCCCCGGCCGCCGCCCCGGGCGCGCACCTCTCCGACGCGGACGTTGTCCGGGTAGCCGTTGCCGATCCGCCCGTTGCGGTTGGCCATGCGGAAGGCGGCGTAGCCGGTACCGGTTCCGGCGTCCTGCGCGTCGACCAGTCCGACGTCGGCGTTGACGGTGTTGTTGAGCAGCAGCCCCGAGTACCCGGTGTCGCGGGCGGTCACGGTGCCGATGGTGAGTCCGTCGACGCTGTAGGTCTCCACACCGTGGTTGTTGGTGCCGGAGACGTACACGTCGTCGATGGTGATGTCGCGGCTGGTGCGCGCGGCGTCGCTGCCCCGGCTGTCGACGCGTATGCCCAGGCCGGAGGACAGGCGCAGGTCGATCTGGCCGAGGTGCACCTGCTGGGAGCCCCGCACGAAGACCCCGAAGTAGGGGGCGCCGGTGACCGACAGGTGGGGCACGGAGACGTTGCGGGCGTTGCGCACCCGCACCGGGGCGTGGTCGGCGGCGACGGCTCCGGTGACGTGGAGGGTGCCGCAGACCTCCAGGGAGGTGTGGCTCGGCAGGTCGAGGGAGGCGTTGCCCGGGACCGTGCCGGACTGCCAGACGACCACGCGCTCCTGTGAGGAGCGGCCAGGGGTGAGGCTGCCGACAGCCGTGCGCATGGCCGTGAGCATGTCACCGCCCTCGTAGATGACGGTGCCGTTGTTGCGCGCGACCCAGGTGGAGCCGAGCAGGTAGGCCTCGGCGTCGAAGCCGCTGTCACCGCACGCGGCGGCCTGGGCGCTCTGCTCGCCGGCCGTCGTCCGGACGTCGTGGGGCGCGGGGGCGCCCTGGGCCTGGGTGGTCGCGGCGACCGTGCCAAGGGCCAGTCCGGTCGCCAGTGCCGCGTTCAGCAGGAGGCGGCGCGCGCGTCGCCCTTGTCGGCCGAAGGCGCGGGTCCGGCCGCGCCCGTGGAGGGTACGTGTCATCGGTGCTTCTCCTGTGCGAGCTCCGGGACGGCAGAGTCCCGGGAGGGGTGAGCGGGGGGACAGGGAGCGCTCCCAGGAATCCGGAACCTAACACGGAAAGCGCATTCCGGGTAGTCGTGCAACTACGCTCGGAACACGAGTCTGGCCGCGGAGACAGGGGGGCTGGCAGAATCCGTCCCATGCTCGACGACCGAAGGGACCGTGCCGCGTAGGCGGCCGGGAGACATCCGCTCCGAGATCCCGATCCGGAGGCGACGACAACCCGCCATCGATGGTCTCCCGGGGCCGGCGATGGCCGAGATATCGCGGCTCGAACACCGGCACCCGGAGATGTTCCCCGGATCAACCCGCACTCTGGTGGGGATCTGGCGGCGGTTCGTGCGCACGCCGCACCACCGGCTGTGGGAGGAGGGTGACGGCGGCTGCGGCGTGTGGGAGTGCTGCGGTGATCCGCACGAGGCGCGCGTCATGCTGGAGGCCGTGGCCCACCGCATGTCCTCGCGCCGGGCGCGCGAGCTCCGCGCCCTCCTCCGCAGACTGGACGATCTGTACTGAGACCCCCGTGCGGGGGGCCGGGAACGGAGCGCGGCTCCCCTGCTCCGAGAGACGCTCCGTCACACCCGTGGCGCCAGGACAGCGAGGGCGATCAGACCAGCTGACGCAGAGGGGGCCGAAGGATTCTCGGCGCTTGGAGCGGCGAGGCACAGCTACGCGGTGATGCCTGTTGCCTTCAGCGAGGAGACGAAGGTGTGCCACTCGGAGGAGGCGAAGGCCAGGTGTCCCAGTTCAGGCTGCTTGGAGTCGCGCACACAGTGTCCCCCTGAGGCGAAGTGAGCAGTCTCGACACACTCCCCGCTCGCCTTGGAATAGCTGCTCTTATACCACTGCTCGCTCAAATCTCACCTCAGTGCGCTGCGCAGACCGGCCTTGGTCTTCGCGTCCCCATGGGCTTCCATACGTAGCTTATCGAGCACGCGAAGGTGCTCTTCCACCTCATTGGGGTCATCTCGGAATAGGACACTCTTGTGTTGTTCGACGTGCACAACGTTGAGAGCGCCGACGTCTATGACCGTGAATGGTCCCGTCTCCATCGCCGCGTGCGCTCCCACCTCGTACGGAAGCAGTTGAACAGTCACGTGCGGTTCACTCATGAGCGCGATGACGTGCTCCAGTTGAGCACGCATCACCTCAGGGCCGCCCACCATGCGATGGACCGCAGCCTCATCGATGATGACCCAGGTTTGGGGGCAGTTGTGCATCCAAACGCGCTGCCTCTCCTTGCGAACCCCGATACGCCTGTCGATCTCGTCTTGGCTGACATCAGCCATGCTCCCTGCGGCCAGTGCGCGCTGGTAGCCCTCAGTCTGGAACAGGCCAGGCACATGGATGGCGTCATAGCGCTGGATCTGGCGGGCATCACTCTCCAGGCCGATGTAGGTGCCGTAGTCCCCCTTGACACCGTAGCGCTGCCACCACCCTGACTCCCGCGCGCGTTCACGCAGCTCCAGATAGCGGCTGAGCTCCTCTTTGGGGATCTCGTAGTACTCCAGCAGGGCGTGAAGATCCCTGCGGCGGGGAATCGCTCCGCCAGGGTCCTCCCACCTGGTGATACTGCTCGGAGCCACATCGATGGCCTTGGCCACGCGATCACGTGGCCTGCCTCCTCGTAGCCTTGCCAGTTCCTGGGCGAGCTGCCAGCGCCCCACAGTCGGACTCTTCATGGCAGAAGCGTATCGAACTTCCCACCTCCCATAAGAGTTTTTTCAAATGCACCTTGCATATGGATCATCTGTGGTGGACTATGGCACCAATGGAAGCCGGGCGTAACCGTGCGACTACGGAGGTGAAGACATCCGGCTTCGAAACAAGAACGGCCCTGGTCGGGTGCGGACACACCTGGCCAGGGCCTGAGCCCACAACCTGCTAAGGACAGGTGAGGACCTATGTACGAGCGTAGTACCCCTATGCCCCCGGCCCCACGGCGCCCCGAGATGCTGCGCTTCGTCGGGCGCTTCCCCCACCAGTTGACCTCCGTGAGGGACGCGCGGGCCTGGCTGAGCCAGCGCCTGGACCTGGCCCGGATACCCGAGTCCCCCACCCACGACGCCCTGCTGGTCCTGAGCGAACTCACCACGAACGCCCTGCTGCACACCCCCGGAAAGGAAAGCGGCGGGGCGTTCTTCGTCTCCCTGTTCGCCTACCCCCAATGCCTGCGCGTGTGCGTGTGGACCAACGGAGAATCCGCCCGCCTCCCGCGCCTGGAGGTGGTCCGCGCCCGCCTGGACGCCGAGAACGGGCGCGGCCTCTTCCTCGTCGACACCCTCGCCCACACCTGGGGCGTCGAGCGGACCCGCTTCGGCCCCGCCGTCTACTTCACCCTCGCCTGGGACGCGCCCCGACCACCCGGGTACGGGCACAGGCACGCCCAGCGCTCCGGCCACCTGCGGCCCCTCCCCCGTCCGCGCGTGGCGCACCACGACACGGGCCGGTGGTGACCGTGCCCGGCTACGGCCTCTACCCCAGCCGCGACGTTCGACGGCTGCGCGCCGAGTTCCCCGACCACCTCATCTGCGAACTCCACGACGAGACCGGGCGACCCGTCTTCACCGCCACACTGGTCCGCCGCTGCTGCCCCTGTCCATCCGACCTGGTCACCGCGTCCGACCCGGTGACTCTGCGCCGGGCCTTGGCCCCGCAGCGCACGACCGCGAGGTGATCGCCATGGAACGGGCACGGCGGGCCCTGCCGACCACCACCTTTTCCCGGTGGTCGAGCCCCCTTGGCCGCGTCAAAACCGATCCCGAACCCTGCTCTGGAGTCAACCTCGCGGCCCCACTCGCAGCCCTGCGCCGCCAGGGCTGGACGGTCTGGTTCGGCCGGCACACCCGCCAGTACTGGGCCGCGCACACCCGCCTCATGCGCCTGGTGTGCGCCGACACCCCGGAGGAGCTGGTCCGCGCGGGCACCGCCACCACAGGAGCACCGAGCACCTCACCCTTCCGCGGGTTCCGTCGGAACTGCGGGCTCTGACCGCCAGGGGCGCCGCGACCGGTCACCGGCCGCGGCGCCCGCTTCACCGGTATCGGTCACGACCGGCGAGCTTTCCTCCGCAACGGGCAGGAACCATCATGGAGGGAACAGGCTGACGTGATGGAGCGGAAACCGTGAACGAGGACGAGAGCAACGGACACACCGTCTCCGAGGAGGAGAACCAAGTCCTGCGCAACGCGCTCGCAGCCGCGGACATCAAACGGCTCGTGCGCGCGTCGCGTGAGGGCGACGGGGACGAAGTGGAACAGATACGGCGAAGGTACGTGGGCGGGTAGGCCGAAGACGGCCACAAGCCCTACGGGGCAAGGCTTTCGTGTTAGCTTCGAGCCCCGAGGAACGTTCCTGCGAGGCCCGATCGGAGAGCCATGGAGCTGGAACTGCTGGCCAAGGACGACAAGTCGGGAGACAAGGGCTGCCCCGCCGTCTACCTCAGCGACACGGGCGAGTTCGTTGTCCAAGGAGTCGGCCTGGACGATGCCGACGCGGCGAAGCTGCAGAACCCCCTTCCCGGCGAGACAGCGGTCCGCATCTCCCCCGAGGTCGTTCTCGCCGCCGTCGAACGCTTCCAGCGGAGGAGCGCGTGACCCTTCAGGAAAGCAGCTCGCGGCCGGTCGGTACGGAAGAGTTCGACCGTTTCTTCGCCGAATGCCGGTACACCGCGTTCCGGTTGGAGACCCTCCAGGTCTATGACGTCGGCTACGAGGAGGAGGCTTTCCGCCGCTTCCTGGCCGACGGAGAAGTCATCACCACCGACTCCCACGAGGAGTGGGCCCGTACCGTCGGCAGCGGACGACACTTCCGCCGGGTGCACGTCGTCCATGAACCTCTGACGGACTACCTCCGGTTCGAATGCGTGTGGGCCTACCGGTCCAACGTCAAGGCGGGTGAGGACGTCAACATCCTGCCTGTTGGCGAGGGTTCCTGGCCCGAGGGCATCCCGCGCTCCGACTACTGGCTGTTCGACTCCCACCGGCTGGTGCGGATGAACTACACCCCGGAGGGCACCATGCTCACCCCCGAACTGGTCTTTGATCCGGAAGAGGTCGTCCGGGCCAACGCGATCCGTGACCGGGCGCTGCACCAGGCGGTGCCCTTCACCGAGTACCAGGGACGCTTCGACACCGACATGCGCCCGCTGTGACCGATCACGGTGACCGTCCCACCGCGAACACCGCGCACGGCGACCCAGCTGCCCTGGTACAGGCCGGTACGGTGCACGGCGACATACGCATCGTCTCCCAGCGGCCCCGGACCGTCTCCATGCCGCGCCAGCTTCCCTTCCCAACGAAGGGTTTCGTCGACAGGACAGCCCATCTGCGGGACCTCGACGCCCTGGCCGAGGAAGCGGCGACGAGCGTTCCACTCGCGGTGCTCTCGGGCCCACCCGGGGTCGGAAAGAGCGCGGTCGCCGTGCACTGGGCGCACCGCGCACGCGGCCGGTTCCCGGACGGAGACCTCTACGTCAGCATGCACGGGCATGCTCCCGGCCCTCGGGCGGAAGCCTCCCAGGCCCTCGACGGACTTCTGCGCGCGCTCGGGGTACGACCCGACCGCGTCCCCCTGGACCTCGACAGCCGCGCGGCCCTCTACCGGTCCGAACTCGACGGCAAGCGCCTCCTGGTCATCATCGATGACGCGCTCGATCCCGCACAGGTCCGGCCGTTACTTCCCGCCGCGCCCGGCTGCATGGTGGTCGTCACCAGCAGGAGCGCCCTCTCCGGGTTGGTCGCCAGAGAGGGCGCCCAACGTTTCCCCCTCACCGTCCTGCCAACGGCCGACTCCGTGGACCTGCTCAGGGAAAGCGTCGGTCCCCGGGTGGACGCCTCCCCCGAAGCCGCGTTCCAACTCGTCGAGCAGTGCGCCCGGCTTCCACTCGCACTGCGTGTGGTCGCCGAGCGCCTCATCGACAGGGTGGACACGACTCTCGACGACCTGGTGGCCGAACTGGCGGCGGAGGAGTCCCGGCTGGACACGCTCTCGGAAGAGGACGAGTTGAGTGACCTGCGTGCCGTGATGATGGCGTCCTACGAAGCGCTGGACGGCGACACCACCCGTTTTTTCCGAAGGCTGGGGCTCCACCCCGGAGCTGATTTCTCCCTCGGGGCCGCCTCCGCGCTCACCGGCACACCCCCGGCCCAGGCCAGGCGACTCCTGGACCGGCTCGTCCGAGCACACCTGGTGGAACGACCGCGCGCGGACCGCTACCGGCTGCACGACCTGGTTCGGCTGTTCGCCGTGGAACGGGTCCGCGCCGAGGAAGGACCGGCGGCGGTCGGTGAGGCTGTGGAGCGCATCGCCCGCTGGTACACGTGGGCCGCCGCACGGGCAGAGTCGGTCGGGCATCCGAGTTTTCCCGCCGTCCCCGGTCAGGAACCGGTTGGGGAGGTCCCCGACTTCGCCTCTGCGCGGGAGGCGTCGACCTGGTTCGCCCGTGAGCGGACCAATCTGATCGCCGCATTGCACACCGCCTCAGAGCACGGGCACCACGACATCGCCTGGCGGCTTCCCGCCACCGTCTATCCGCTCTTCGAGCGGCACCGGCACTGGCACGAGTGGAGGGACATTCACGCCATCGGGCTCCAGGCAGCGGAACACGCGGGCGACGCCTACGGGTTGGCCCGCAACCATCTGGGGATGGGGGACGCCGAGTGGCTGCTGGGTGAGCTCGATACGGCCGTCCGCCACTACCGCGCCGCCCTGGAGGCGAACCGAGCGGGCGGCGACCCCTGGGTGGAGGGGTTCGCGCTGCGCCAGCTCGGCGTCGTGACCTGGGAGCGCGGCGAACGCGACCACTCCGTCGAACACGTCGGGCGGGCCATCTCCGTGTTCCGGGAAGCGGGCGAGCGCCGTGGAGAGGCGATGGGCCTGCTCAGCCTCGCTGACTTCAGCGCCGACCTCGGCAGATTCGACGAGGCGCTCGGGCATTGCCGAGCAGCGATCGAGGTGTTCGGTGCGATCGGCGCCGACTGGAGTGCGGCCTGGGCGCGATGCACCCTCGGTCGCGTCCTCACCGGTGACGGGCTCCCCCAGAACGCGCTGAAAGAGTACCGGTCCGCCATCACGGTGTTCGAGGAACTCGATGCCCAGGACAGCCGGGCGGTGGCGCTGATCGGCCTCGGGGAGGCCCTTATCGCCCTCGGTGATGCCGCTCGCGCCCGGGAGGTGCTCACCGCGGCCCTGGAGTACCTGCGCGACCACGACGATCCGCGGGCGGAAGGGGTCCAGGCGCGGTTGAGCCGTCTCACCGACGGCTGAGGGCACCGTTTCGGGCGGTCAGGGCTCGACGTGGGCCGCGAGGTTGGCCAGGGACGAGGCCAGGCCCACCTCGTGGTCGGCCGGGGAGATGCCCGGGGGCACGCCGGTCGCCTCGACGGTCACCTCGGTTCCCTCCCCCGCCTCGGTGAACCGCCAGGTCATCGTCATCGTGCCGGCGAACGCGGCGTCCTCGGACTCGAAGACGACGCGCTGCACGACCCGCTGGCCGGGGAGCAGATCGACGAACTCGACCTCGGTGACGTCGCTGGACTCCGAGGTCTTGCCCTGCGCGGCCCGGGGGTCGAGGTAGGTCAGCACCATGCGGAACCCGCCCCCCGGCCACGGCTCGAACCGGTCGATGCGGCCGGTCATGTCCTCTGGCGGCAGCCAGGATTCGAGGGCGTGTGCCTCGGTCATCGCCCGGTAGACCGCTGCCGCCGACGCCCGGATGGTCCTGCTCCCCCGGTCGGTGCGCTGTTCCGTCCCACCCATGGTTGCCGCCTCTCCACGAACGTGTCCCCGTTCTGCCGAACCTAGCGGAGAGAGCGGACAGACGACAGGCGCCACGGTGTGTCCGGGGCGCCTGTGCGTACGGGGCCTGGTGCCAGGCTCCGGATGTCAGGGGGTCAGACCTTGCGCCACTGCGGCACCCAGGCGCCGTCCTCGACCACGTAGTCGCCGAAGAGGGCGGGGGCCTCCTCCTTGAGGGTCTCACCGATCCGGTGGAAGAGCAGGCGGATCTCCTCTTCCGCGCCCGGGGCGGTACGGGCCTCCAGTGTGTGGCGCAGGGTGCGCACGTTCGCGGTCCACACCAGGCCGGTGGCAACGCCCTCAGGGGCGAAGCGGCGCATGAACGAGGTCTTGTGCTTCTTCTCGGCGAACTTCACGCCCTCGTCGTCCAGGCCGAAGTGGTCGGCCATCCAGAGCTGGAAGTCCTCCATCTGCTGGAGCATCGCGGTGGCCCGCTCCATCAGCTCCGGGTCCTCCTCCGCCCAGTCCGGGAACCAGAACGGCAGGTCGCTCAGGCGCACGAAGCGCAGCGACTCCTGGGACACGGCGACGCCGGGGCGGTGACGGATCAGTTCGTGGGTGAGCACCCGGGACACGTTGTGCAGGACGAAGCTGAAGCTGATGTGCTCCAGTACCGAGCCGTGCAGGCTGGCCAGGAGGTTGCCGAGGTACTGGTCCTGGTCGGTGCGCACACGGGTGACGTTCGGGTTGAGGCCGGGCTCCCAGGAGCGGTAGCACAGGCGCCCGGCGAACTCGGCGAGGTTCTGCGGATCGTTGAGGTGTGCGTCGAGCTCGCCGCGGTCGAACCGCTCGATCCACGCCTCACCACCGACCTCCTTGAGGTAGTCGGTGATCGCGTCGTAGTCGACCTGCGGACGCGCGACCAGACGAACCTGCGGCTCGACCCTCTTCACAGCACTGCCTCCCGTTCGGTGGGCCCCGCCTCCGGGCACGCTTGAACGCCGTGACCAGGGGATCCGGGGGCACGGGGGCGTGTGTGGGGGCGGGGCCGAATAGCCTCACCCGAGGGTACACGTCCACGGACGGGAGAGGGCCGGGCGCCCGCCTCGGGCGATACGCCCGGCGCGGACACCCGGCCCTGGGACCAGTGTCGGTGTGTCTGTCTTGGTGGAGGCTTCCCGCACCGCGGCGGGTCGCACCTCACGACCTAGAGGCCGTAGAAGGTACCGGGGGCCAGAACCAGCCCGACGACGATGGCGACGATGCCCCAGAGGAGCTGTCCTCGCAGCACCCCGAGAACGCCGGCCACGATGAGGATGATTCCAAGAATTGTTAGCAAAATACCCATACACAACCACTGTCCGATAACGAATCCATCAAACAGGACGGCCGGAAAAGTTTTGCCTGAGACGTCCCGTCGCAGGTGGGAGGGCCTGTACGTGGCACAGGCCACGTGCGGACGGGTTCCACTCCGGGCGGCGTCAGCGCCGTGCCAGGCTCAGCGCCCGCGCCACGATCCCCTCGCCGACGCCGGCGGTGAGGATCGACTCGGGATGGAACTGCACGCCGTACCAGCGCGCCTTCGGGTCCTCGATGGCCATCACGACGTCCTCCCCGCCCGCCCCTGCGTCCAGGACGGCGGTGACCTCGAACCCCTTCACCATCGCCGGGACCGTGTAGGTGGAGTGGTAGCGGGCCGCCGGGAAGGCGTCCTCCCCGTTCAGGCCGCTGAGTAGCTGCCCCCCGGCCACGCTCACCAGGCCGGGCTTGCCGTGTACCGGGTGGTCCAGGGTTCGCAGCTCCCCCCCGGCGTGCTCCACCATCCCCTGGAGGCCCAGGCAGACCCCGAACACCGGTAGCTTCCGGGCGGCGAGCTCGTCCAGCAGCGCGGACATCGCGAAGTCCTCGGGGAGACCGGGCCCGGGCGAGATCACCACCAGGTCGGGGGCGAGGCGGTCCAGGAGGGAGGGGTCGAACCCGTACCTGACGGTCGTGACCTCGGCCCCGTGCCGGCGCACGTAGTCGGCGAGGGTGTTGACGAAGGAGTCCTCGTGGTCGACGAGCAGGACCCGCATCCCCTCGCCGGGGAGGTCGGGAGCGGGGGACCGGGCCGGCTCCGGGGCCGGGGACTCCCCCCGGGCGGTGAGCGCCTCGCGGTGCTCGGCCTCCTCCCCCAGGGCGAGGGTCTCCAGCAGGGCGCGCGCCTTGAGGAACGTCTCGCGCTCCTCCGCCTCGGGGTCGGAGTCGTAGAGCAGGGTGGCCCCCACACGCACGGCGGCCACGCCGTCACGGATGTGGGCGGTGCGCAGCGTGAGGCCGGTGTTCATGGAGCCGTCGAAGTTGATGACGCCGACGGCACCGCCGTACCAGCGGCGGGGGCTGGTCTCGTTCTGCTCGATGAACCGCATGGCCCAGGTCTTGGGGGCCCCGGTGACGGTGACCGCCCACATGTGGGTGAGGAAGGCGTCCAGTGCGTCGAAGTCGCGGCGAAGGGTGCCCTCGATGTGGTCCACGGTGTGGATGAGGCGGGAGTACATCTCGATCTGCCTGCGGCCGATCACCCGGACGCTGCCGGGCTCGCACACGCGCGACTTGTCGTTGCGGTCCACGTCGGTGCACATGGTGAGCTCGGACTTCTCCTTGACGGAGGAGAGCAGCTCCTGGATGTTCTCGGCGTCGCCCAGGGCGTCGTCCCCGCGCCGGATGGTGCCGGAGATCGGGCAGGTCTCCACACGCTGGCCCGTGCCCGGCTCACCCGTGACCCGCACGAACATCTCCGGGGAGGCGCCGACCAGGTACTCGCCCCCGCCCAGGTTGAAGAAGAACTCGTACGGTGCCGGGTTGCGCTCGCGCAGGAGCTCGTAGAAGCGGGCGGGCGAGGAGCAGCGGGCGTAGGTGCGGTGGCCTGGGACGACCTCGAACAGGTCGCCCCGGCGGAACTTCTCCTTGGCGCGGGCCACGACGCGGGCGTAGGAGCCCGGTTCGGGGCCCTCGGGCACCTCCGCGGCGACCACGGGGGGCGTCGGCGCGGTCTCGCGCGGCAGGCCCTCGGTGGTGGCCTCGGCCCGGTCGCCGTCGGCGGGGACGGTGAACTCGTAGGAGTAGCGCACGCAGGTCTCGCGTTTGCGGTCCCGGACGATGACGGCGTCGGGCAGGTGCAGGACCATGTCGCGGTCGTCCGGGTCGCGCTCGATGTGCTGTTCGATCGGCTCGAACTGGAAGGACAGGTCGTAGCCGAACGCGCCGTACAGGCCCAGGTGGCTGTCCTCGGGGCTGCGCAGGGAGGCGACGACGGCGCGCAGCGCGGTGAAGACGCTGGGGCGGCGGCTGCGCTCCTCCTCGGTGAAGAACGCGTCCGGATCGGGCTCGGGGACCACGACGCAGACCTGGTCGCGGTCGCGGCCGTCGGTGGCGCCGACCGTTGCCAGTGCCTGGGCGAGGACCGGCAGCAGGACGCGGCCGCGGGCGTTGAGGGCGGTGGCGGTGACCCGGCGCCCGCGGGTGCTGATCTCCAGGCACGGGTCCACGTACCCCAGGTGCCAGCGGTCGTACCGGCCCGGATACTCCATCCCGGAGGAGAGGACACCGCCGCGCCGGTGCTCGACCGACTGGACGAGGTCGGTGAGGACTTCCGGGTCGCAGGGGGTGGCGCTGCGGTGGACGGTCACGCCGCCCGGGGTGCGGTACGTGGTGGTCTGTGCGTCACTGGGGTTCACGGCCGGTCCTTTGGGCGCTGTGTGCGGTCGGGTGGGCCGCACCGGCCGGGGCCGTGGAAACACGAACGACCGCCGGTCCGGGGCGGTCGCTGGGGTATGCGAAATCGGAGCACCGCCTACGGGCGGCGCCACCACTGGGCGTGGGTGGAGGAGTTTCGCATGGGCAGAGTCTAGCGGGTGCGGCGGACCGCGGGGAGCCCCGAGGCGGGAATCGGCGGCCGTGTCACGAGGGCGGGCGAGGAACGGGCCCCGTCAATGGCACCGGGCCGCAAAGGCAGGTGCGCGAGCGCGTGCACCGCGCTGGCAGAGGGGGGTGATGCTGTGCTAAGCTTCGGAACCCACTGTGACGTTTTCGAGCGAGCACATAAATACCTGCAACAGGTAGGATAACAAGTAGATGCAGTTTTGTCAAGAGGATGCCGAGGAGGCGTCACCGGAGCGGGCCGCGTTGGCGGCAGAGCAGGCCCGGATCGGCGCGATGTACGAGCGGCTCGACGTCCTGCGCGCCCACACCGCCGACCAGCTGGCCGAGGTTCAGCTCCAGACGCACACCGGCTACGCGGCGCTCGTGGAGCGCGAGACCCGCGCCTACGAGCACGCCCGGCGCCGCGCCCAGCTCAGCGCGGTCGAGGAGGGTCTGTGCTTCGGCCGGATCGACCTGTCCTACGACGACGGTCCCGAGGCGCGCTACGTGGGCCGGATCGGCCTGCGCGACACCGAGCACGAGACCATCCTGGTGGACTGGCGCGCCCCGGCCGCCCGGCCGTTCTACGCCGCCACACCCGGTGACCCCCAGGGGCTCACCCGCCGCCGCCACCTGCGGGTGAGGCGGCGCAGGGTGACCGGACTCGACGACGAGGTGTTCGACTCCGAGGGCCTCTCCGAGGGCGACCGCCGCCAGCTGGTCGGCGAGGCCGCGCTGTTGGAGTCGCTGCACCGGGGACGGACCGGGCGGATGGCCGACATCGTCGCCACCATCCAGTCGGAGCAGGACCGGGTCATCCGCGCCCAGCTCGCCGGGGTGCTCGTCGTCCAGGGCGGACCGGGCACCGGCAAGACCGTGGCGGCGCTGCACCGCGCCGCCTACCTGCTCTACACCCACCGCAACGTGCTGGAACGGCGCGGGGCACTGGTGGTCGGACCCAACACCGCGTTCCTGCGCTACGTCAGCGACGTACTGCCCTCCCTCGGGGAGACCGACGTGGTGATGCGCACCCTCGGCGAACTGTTCCCGGGGGTGGAGGCGGCGGGGCACGACCCGCACGCCACGGCCGCGGTCAAGGGCTCGCCGCTCATGGCCGACCTGGTCGCGGCGGCCGTGGTCGACCGGCAGCGCACGCCGCGTGAGGCGTTCGGGTCGGCGGACCTGGTGGTGGAGGTCGACGCCGGAGCGGTCACCGTTCCCGAGGCGGTCTGTGTGCGGGTGCTGGACACGGCGCGCAAGCTCCCCCTCGCGCACAACACGGCGCGCAAGTACGTGGTGCGGAGCCTGCTGAGCGAGCTGGCCCGGGCCGAGTCCACCCTGCTGGCGCGACCCGTGCAGGACGACGACCTGCCGTTCGTCGGTGAGCGGCTCTGGCACGAGTCACCGGTCCGGCAGGCGCTGGACGCCTTGTGGCCGGACCTGTCCCCGCAGCGGCTGATCCGCGACCTGTACTCCGACACGCAGGCACTGGAGCGCGTCGGCGAGCGGGTCGGGTTGGACGCGGCGTCCCGCGCCGCACTGGTGCGCGACCCCGCGCTGCCGTGGACGGTCGAGGACGTGCCCCTGCTGGACGAGGCCGCCGACGTGCTGGGGCGCGACGACAGCGACGAGCGGGCCAGGGAGCGCCGTGCCGAGGAGAACCGTGCCGAGGAGGTGCGGTTCGCGCAGGGGGTGCTGGAGTTCACCGGCCTGGCCGAGGACGAGATGATGAACGCCGAGGCCCTGGCCGACCGGCACCGCGACGAGGGTCCGCGCCGCACCACCGCCGAACGCGCGGGCGAGGACCGGGAGTGGGCCTACGGGCACGTGATCGTGGACGAGGCACAGGAGTTGTCGCCGATGGCGTGGCGCACGGTGATGCGCAGGGTGCCGACCAGGTCGTTGACCGTGGTGGGCGACGTGGCGCAGACCGGCAGCGCGGCCGGCACGCGGTCGTGGACGGACGCGCTGGAGCCGTACGCCCCCGGCAAGGTACACGTGGAGCGGCTGCTGGTGAACTACCGGACGCCCGCACCGATCATGGCGGTGGCCGCCGACGTGCTGCGGGAGGCGGCGCCCGACGAGGAGGTGCCCGATTCGGTGCGTGAGGAGGGCGACGCCCCGCGCGCCGTGCGGCTGTCGTCGCTCCCCGGCGACCTGCCCGGGATCGTGGCGGAGGAGGTCGCGGCGATCGGCGAGGGCCGCGTCGCGGTCCTCACGTCCGACCGCCACCTGGCGGAGGTCGTGGGGGCACTGCCGGGGGCCGCGCGCCCCGGGGCGGGCAAGGACGCGCTGGAGGAGTCGGTGGTGGTGCTGACCGCGACCGAGTCCAAGGGCCTGGAGTTCGACTCGGTGGTCGTCGTGGAACCGGACGCGCTGCTCGCCCAGCCGCGC
This sequence comes from Nocardiopsis sp. NPDC058631, assembly GCF_042716955.1. Taxonomy (NCBI): domain Bacteria; kingdom Bacillati; phylum Actinomycetota; class Actinomycetes; order Streptosporangiales; family Nocardiopsidaceae; genus Nocardiopsis; species Nocardiopsis sp. NPDC058631. The sequence goes on from NZ_JBHXQY010000017.1 coordinate 78,420, forward strand.
GGCGCCAACGACCTCTACGTGGCGGTCACACGCGCCACGCGCCGGTTGACGGTCGCTCACACCGCCGGCCTGCCCGGGGTCCTCGGGCGGCTGGAGGAGTGAGAGCGGCGGAACGGCCCCGTGCAGCCCGACCGGGGGCGGGCTGCACGGGGCCGCGCCAGGACGGCGGTCAGCGCCGGGAGAGGAAGCCGGCGCCGGGCAGCAGCGTGTGGGAGTGGTCGAACGGGGCCTGGTTCTCCCAGGCGTTGCCGGAGCCGGGGTCGGTGGGGTCCCAGCCGTTGCCCTCGGCGGCGACCCAGGCGGGTTCCCGGTAGGCGACGCCCCGGCCCCGGCCGTCCGGGACCCCGGCGACGACGTCGGCGATGTCGTGCAGGGCCAGGGACTGGCTCGCGGGGGTGGCGGGGTACCCCGCCACC